>NZ_BLTE01000008.1 GCF_013019105.1 Fundidesulfovibrio magnetotacticus | reverse complement strand
TCCGCAGGAGCCGCCGCTCTGGAGCGGGCCGTGCTCCGCCGGGCCCGGGCGTGGCTATTCACTAGCCAGGCCGCCTCGCGCGCCACGCGGTAGAACTCCGAGAACAGGCCGAACTCCCTGGCCAGCGCGGGCATCACCAGCCTGCGCAGCACCTCGGGAAGCTTGGAGACGTAATGGTCCATGATGCGCATGGTCCCCTCGTAGAGTGGGTCGCGCGAGCGCAGGACGGCCAGTCCGGCCTGGTAGTCGCGCTGCTTCAGGTAGCGGGCCAGGTGCTCCTCGCGCTGCTTCAGGGCGGGCTTGACCCGCTCCAGGACCTCGCGCCCGGCGCTCCAGTGCGCGTGCTCGGCTGGGTCGGCGGGCTCGGGGCCGTGGTCCAGCAGGGCGTCCCAATCCAGCGCGGGGCTGTGGCCGCACAGGGCGTTCACACAGGACGGGTTGGCCCAGAGGTGGCGCAGTAGCTCCTGGTAGGGGACGAATCCGGGGGCGACGTGCTCCCCGGGCATGGCGGGCGGCTCGGCCGCCTGCCGGTTAGCGGCGGCCGGGAAGGGCTCGCGCTCCAGCAGTTGAGAATGGATCGGCGTGGTCATGGGAAGGTTCCTCCTTCGGTGTTTTCGGTCCTGCCGGGGGACCGATGACCGTGCAGTGTATGCAGGAGGAAATTAAATTCACCCCACATAGCGCTATGTGGGGAGAAAGTTGAAAAAATGGAGCCGCCCGCCCGGCCTTGCCTTACGGTGCAAAAGATGCTTCACTCCCCCCCCGCCAGGAGGAACCCCGCATGCCCAGTCAAGCCGCCGTGGACAACAAGGCGCTAAACGATCTCGAACTCGCCCAGGAACGTACCGTCCTCGAATCCAGGCCCCAGCGCCTGGTCTTCGAGACCACAAACCGCTGCAACCTGCGCTGCGCCATGTGCGGTCAGTCCCACCGCGACTTCGTGGGCCGCGACCTCCAGCCGGACATCTTCCGCAAGACCGAACCCTTCTGGGACACCGCCCACGACGCCTCCCTCTTCGGCTGGGGCGAACCCCTCATGAACAAGCACCTGGGCGAATACTTCGACCTCCTCGCCCCCAGGGGGCCCCGCATCTTCGTGCTCACCAACGCCATGCTCCTCAAGGAAGCCATGATCGAGCGCTTCCTGGCCGGCGGCCTGGCCTTCCTCAACTTCTCCGTGGACGGCGCAAAGGCCGAGACCTACAATCGCATCCGCAAGGGCGCGAACTTCGACACCGTCATCGCCAACATCCGCAAGGTGGTGGAGCGCAAGCGCGCCCTGGGCGTGACGCACCCGCACATGCGCATGGTCTTCGTGGGCATGCGCTCCAACGTGGAGGAATTCCCCGACTTCGTGGACATGGCCGCCGAGCTGGGCATGGACGAGGCCAAAATGGTGCACATGATCGCCTACGGGCGCGAAATGGTCGACGAGATCCTCTTCGACCACAAGGAGCTCACCAACGCCGTCCTCGACGAGGCCCTGCGCCGCGCCCAGACCCACGGCATCCGCCTGACCATCCCCGACCGCTTCGACCTCTCCGGCAAGACCCTCCTGGAGCCCGCCGCCGCCCTGCACAAGAAATGCCCCCGCCCCTGGGAGGAGGTCTTCGTGCAGTCCGACGGCAAGGTGCGCCTGTGCATGCTCTCCAAGGACATCATGGGCGACCTGGCCGTGGAGGGCGTGGAAGACATCTGGAACAACGAGCGCTTCCAGGCCGTGCGCGCCACCATCAACACGCCCCGGGCCATGTCCACCTGCGCCAAGTGCCCCCAGTACAAGGAGATGAACGTCAACGACCGCGCGGCCTTCATCCAGGTGGAGACCACCCTGCCCGGCACCCGCGACGCCGTCCCGCCCCAGCCCGAAGCGGGCCTGGACGGAGGCGCGGCGTGACGAGCGCGGCCCTCCTCCGCGCCCGGCGGCGTCGCCCGGGCAACGAAGGCCGCGTCCCCGCCGGGAGCCCGGCGTGAAGACCGCCGTGGTGCTCTGCGCGGGCCTGGGCACGCGCCTTCGCCCCCTCACGGACACCTGCCCCAAGCCCATGGTCCCCGTGGCGGGCGTGCCCGTGCTGGAGCGCACCGTGCGCCACCTGGCGGCCCACGGCTTCACCGACGTCTGCGTGAACCTGCACCACCTGCCCCACAAGGTGCGCGCCCACTTCGGCGACGGCCACGCCTTCGGCGTGCGCCTGCACTTCTCCGACGAGCCCGAGCTGCTGGGAACCGCCGGGGCGCTCAACGCCTTCCGGCCCCTGCTGCGCCAGCCCTTCCTGGTCTGGTACGGAGACGTGCTCTCGGCCTTCGACGTGTCGGCCCTGACGCGCGCCCACCAGGCCTCGGGCGCGCAGGCCACCGTGGGCCTCTACCGCGTGGACAACCCCACCCAGTGCGGCCTCGTGGACCTGGACGGGGCAGGACGCATCACCCGCTTCGTGGAAAAGCCCCCCGTGGCCTTCACCGACCTGGCCAACGCCGGAGTCTACGCCTGCGAGCCCTCCGTGCTGGACTTCATCCCGCCCCAGGGCTTCTCGGACTTCGGCAGGGACGTGTTCCCGGCCATGCTCGCCGCCGGGGCCGAGCTCCACGGCCACGCCATCGACGAACCGCTCATCGACGTGGGCTCGCCCGAGAAGCTTGAGCGCGCCAACGCACTCTACGCCGCACCCGGAGGACAGCCTTGAACCCCACCTGCCTCGCGCGGCAGGCCTTCGACAGCGAGGCCTTCGCCGTGGACTACTACCGCGTGGTCAACCCCGCCCCGGAACCCCTGGGCCGCGAACTGGACGCCCTGGCCGGACCCTTCATGGCCGACGCCAAGCTCGACGCCCAGGACATCGAGGGTTCCAAGGCCCTGCAGCGCCTGGGCTTCCGCAAGGTCTGCACCCAGCCCGCCTTCGTGCTGGACCTGGCCGGGGCGCGCGGCGCGGCCGCCGGTGAACCCCAGGCCGCCTGCGCGCTCCCCGAAACGGACCTGGCCGCCCACGCCGCCAACTTTCCCTTCAGCCGCTTCGGGCTGGACCCCATGATCGCCCCGGAGGAGCGCACGCGCCACCAGGCCCGTTGGATCGCCAACACCATGGCCTCGCCCGACGTGCTCAAGTTCCTGGACAACGGGGCCTTCGTGAGCTTCAAGATCAGGGACGCCGTTGCAGTCATCGACCTCATCTCCGTGCTCCCGGCGGCGCGCGGCCGGGGCTCCCTGCTCCTGGGCCGCCTCAAGGCCTGGGCCGCCGCCAGGGGGCTCAAACGCATCGAAGTGACCACCGAGAGCGAAAACGTCCCGGCCTGCCTCTTCTACCAGAAGAACGGCTACCGCCTGGAGCGCGCCAGCGTGGCCCTGCACATGCGCAAGTAGGGGGCGGGTGGAGCAGGAGAGCCTCTGGAGGACTTGGGGAGCGAGGCTGGAGTAAAGCGAAGCCTCCGGCGGCCAAAGGGCTTCGCCCTCTGGACTCCCAAGTTGGGGGCCGGTGAGCGCGAAACAATGCTTGGCTCGCCGGAGTCGGCCTTGCGCGCGGAAGAGAGTTTTATGAAGCTGGGGCTTGAGCGCCCGGCGACCGGATGAACAGGCCCCTGGCTGCCCTGTCCCGTGCCGCGCTCGTGGATATTCTTCAAATATATCCGCGAGCGCGGCGCGGGACAGGGCAGCCAGGGGCCATACCGACCCAAAAAAAACGATCAATCATCCTCCCCGCCCGCCCGGGGGGAGCGCAACGGAACGGACGACCAGCCAGTGGCCACCATCCTCTTCCTCCAGCGCGACGGCTACGAAGCCTTCGGCCCCATGTACCTCTCCGCCGCCCTCAAGGCGCGCGGACACCGGGCCGACGTGATCGTCCAGGCCGAAGAGGGCCGCGGCTTCTGGGACGCAGTGGGCCGCGCCGGGGCCGACGTGGTCGCCTTCTCCATCATGAGCGGCGTGCACCAGTGGGCCGCCGACACCGCCCTGGAGGCCAAGCGCCGCTTCGGCCTGCGCGTGGTGGCAGGCGGGCCGCACTGCACCTTCTTCCCCGAGTTCATCCGGGAGCCCGGCATCGACGCCCTCTGCCGGGGCGAAGCCGAGGACGCCCTGGCCGACTACCTGGACGCCCTGGACGCGGGCGGCGACGGCGCGGGCGTCCCGGGTTTCCTGGTCAAGACCGCCTCGGGCGTCGCGGAGGCCGATCTCTATCCCCTGCGCGCCGACCTGGACGAGCTGCCACCGCCGGACCGCACCCTCTACGCCGCGCGCTACCCCGCCCTGGCCGCCGGCTCCGGGGCCGAGGTGATGCCCGCGCGCGGCTGCCCCTACAGCTGCAGCTTCTGCTACAACAAGCTGATCCGGGGGCTCTACAAGGGCAAAGGCCCCTACATCCGCCGCCACTCCCCGGAGCGCGTGCTGGAAGAGATGGAATCCCTGCTGCGGGAGCGCCGGGGCAGCCTCACGCATTTCTCCTTCGTGGACGACCTTTTCGTGCAGGACAGGCCCTGGCTGGAGGAGTTCCTGGCGGGCTACGCCCGGCGCGTGGGCCTGCCCTACATGTGCTCCGTGCGCGCCAATCTGGTGGACGAGTCCCTGGTGGACCTCCTGGCTCGTTCAGGATGCCGGATGGTCTCCTTCGGCGTGGAGAGCGGCGACGACGCCCTGCGCAACGACGTGCTGGGCAAGAAGATCTCGCGCGCCCAGATCGAGCGCACGGCGGCGCTGCTCACGGCCCGGGGCATCGTGTTCTCCACTTTCAACATGTTCAACCTCCCGGGCGAGACCCTGGATAAGGCCCTGGAGACCCTGCGCCTGAACCAGGCGCTCGGGCCGCTCAACCACCCGTGGTCCGGGCTTTTGCAGCCCTACCGGGGCACGGGAGTCTACGACCAGGCCCTGGCCCTGGGCCTCATCGGGGCCGCCGAGAGCGGTGCGCGCCGCTTCGACAGCCCCACCGTCCGCCAGCCCGACACCGAGGCCCTGGACGCCTTCAGCGCATACTTCTACTGGATGTCGCGCCACCCCGCCCTGGAGCGCCTGCTCCTGCCGCTTGCGCGGCGCAGGGTGCGGCCCCTGGAGCGGCTGGCGTCCCTGGCGGCGTCGCTTGCGCGCCATACGGCCCTCAACCGGCCTTTCCAGGGCTGGGGCGCGCTGGCCACCGGCCTTTCGGCCGGGCTCAAACGCATCAAAAGTTATCTGTGATCCCGCGACATCGAGGACGCAACGCATGATCATCGCCAAATCCCCGGTCCGCCTGAGCTTCGGCGGCGGCGGCACCGACCTCCCGGCCTACTACGAGGAACACGGCGGGGCCGTGCTCTCCGTGACCATCGACAAGTATTTCCATACCGTGCTCCAGGAGATCCCCGGCCGCGAGATCGAGATATCCTCCTCGGACTACCAGCTCCACCAGCGCATCGCGGACCTGGACCAGGCCAACCTCAAGGACGCCCTGCGCATCCCCAAGGCCATGCTGCGCCACTTCGGCATCCGTTCCGGGGTGCTCCTGCAGCTCAAGAGCGACATTCCGCCCGGGTCGGGCCTGGGGCTTTCGGGCGCGGTGGCCACCAGCCTGGCGCGCGCCCTGGGGGCCTACGCCGGGCAGGCCCTGGACAAGGCCCAGGTGGCCGAGCTGGCCACGCACATCGAACTGACGGTGCTTGGCCGCCCCATCGGCATGCAGGACCAGTACGCCTCGGCCCACGGCGGACTGAACTTCCTCACGTTCGACGCCTCGGGCACGCGCGTGGAGCCCGTGGCGCTCGCCCGCGAGCGCCTGACGGAGTTGCGCGCCCACCTGATGCTCTTCCACACCGGCTCCTCGCGCGACTCCGCGCGCATCCTGGAAGGCCAGCGCCAGGCCACCAGCGGCCGCGACCAGTCCGTGCTGGACGCCCTGCACCGCGTGAAGGAGACGGCGCACCGCATGCGCGAGATCGTCACCACCGGGGACATCCCGAGCATCGGGCGGCTCCTGCACGAGTCCTGGCAGCAGAAGAAGCGCTTCTCCTCCAAGGTCTCCAACCCCGAGATCGACCGCTACTACGAGACGGCCATGGCCAACGGCGCCCTGGGCGGCAAGATCACGGGCGCGGGCGGGGGGGGCTTCCTTCTCGTGTTCGCCGACCCCTCGGCGCATACGGGCATCAGTCGGGAGCTGACCGCCCTGGGGCTCCAGGAGCTGGATTTCGACTTCGAGGACGGCGGCTCCCAGATCACCCTGGACAGCGCCGGGCGCTTCAAGGCCACCATCACGCCCGAGGGCTACCTGCTGGGCATGCGCGCGGTGGTCAGCCGCCTGGACAAGCGCCAGATCGGGCGCATCGCGCAACTCCTGCACGAGGCCTACGAGGCCGACAAGCAGGTGTTCATCATGGGCAACGGCGGGTCTGCGGCCACGGCCTCGCACTTCTGCTCGGACCTGGCCAAGACCGTGGCGGTCAACGGTCGGCGCGGCTTCAGGGCCATCCCGCTCACGGACAACATCCCGCTCATGACGGCCTGGGGCAACGACGTGGGCTTCGAGGACATCTTCTCGGGCCAGCTGCGCAACCTGCTCAACGCGGGCGACGTGGTGATCGGCATCTCGGGGGGCGGCATGAGCCCCAACGTGATCAAGGCCATGGAGCTGGCCAGGGAGCGCGGCGCGCGCACGGTGGGGCTCACGGGCTTCGCCGGGGGCAGGCTCAAAGACGTGGCGGAGGAGTGCTTCATCGTGCCCTCGGAGAACTGTCAGTTCATCGAGGACGTGCACATGATGCTGGTGCACCTGCTGACCAGCGTGGTGCGCGAGCGCCTGGCCGGGGATCAGGGCATCGGCTGAGGGCCGGCCCTCGCCCCGGGAGTTTTCAGATTTCAGTTGACGCGGCAGTCTTGAGCAAGTAGATGCAATTCTCTTGACAGCGCGAGGCCGTGCGGGTACAGGGTTCCTCCGCTCACGCGGATGGGCCGTTAACTCAGTTGGTAGAGTACCTGCCTTTTAAGCAGAGAGTCGCAGGTTCGAATCCTGCACGGCCCACCACATCGCGTCCCCATCGTCTAGTGGCCTAGGACGGCGGCCTCTCACGCCGCTAACAGGGGTTCAAATCCCCTTGGGGACGCCAAAGAAAACAGGACTTCGGAGAAATCCGGGGTCCTTTTTTCGTTCTGGACACATCCCGGACACATTTTCCAAATCACTCCGCTGTCCTAGGAGGATGGCAGTGCACTGTCATGCCTGCCAGAAGTCTTTCATGGACATCTACACGCCCAAGCTGGTGGAAGTGGGCGAGTAGGCCTAGAATGAGAGAAGCCCCCTTGGCCATCCTTCGGGGCTTTTTTGTTGGTGGTTAACCATCCCAATTTTGGGAAGGTCAACAAGGACTGTGAAATTTAAATTTTTAAAGCATCACAAGGTGCTACTTGGAAAACTCAGGCTCGTCTTCCCTTCTGGCAACCTGTTTTTGCTCTGGCGCACGCATGACATCCATTGGTTGTTGAGCCATCCAGTCAGCATATTCCATGATGGGTCTTGGCTGCAATCCAGCCTTTTCCCTTTCAAGGTTAACCTTCTCTATCTCAATCTTGTATTGATTGTAAGCCTCAACATACTTCACGCGCACAGTTTCTTGCGTTGACTTGGCCTATTTGTTGGCGGAAGTGGCATAGCCTACGCCAGCAGCCAGAACACCTATGGCACAACCACTGGCTAGGGGGGCTAGGGACAGCAAAACAAGCAGAAGGACGCATTGACGCATAGGTTACTCCTCCACCTATCTTGCCGAACCATGAATACAATGACAACTGGACGCGTGGAGACTTCGTGTTCCCCTACCTTTGAGAAAGCTGTGTATAGTGGTAGAAGCCAGGGCCAAGAGTTCATGCTTGGGCATTCAGGCCGCCTCGGGGTCCGGTGGTTTCATTTCGCGCAACAAGCCCTTGCCGTCTTTTGGACTATGTTTCATGAAGGAACAATGGGACGCCACGCGATCCTCCATAATCGTACACTCGACTCCAGCCGTAAAGAGCACGCTGCCGGAGGACCGTTCAGGAACGGCCGTGCGAAACCGGCTGGCTTCGTCGTGCTTTGGCTCGTCATCGCGCTGTTTGGCGTGGCTGGTTCAGGGGCGGCCAAATCCTCTGTAGCGGCCAGTAACGTGGATTTGGTCCACTACTGGACGGGCGACCTGAGCGGCGGCATCGAGAACATGATCGAAGAGTTCAACCGCCAGGCCGCCGGATACTCCGTGGTGCCGGTGGGACTGGAACACGAGATGTTCAAGGTCGGCATCCTCTCCAGGATCGCAAGCGGCAAGAAGCCCATGCTTTTTTCCTATTGGGCCGGGGCCAAGGTCCAGGCCCTGGTGGACGCAGGCTCTGTGGACCCGCTCGACGCGATCTGGAACACCGGAGGGCTGCGGCAATGCTTCACGCCCGCTGTGGCTTCGGCCTGCATCTACAACGGCAGGCCCTTCGCCATCCCGGTCACCCAGCACTACGTAGCCTTTTTCTACAACAAACGGCTCTTCGCCTCCCACGGTCTGACCACGCCAGCCACTTGGACCGAGCTGGTGCAGCTCTGCGAGCGCATTGCGTCTTTGGGGGTCACGCCCATAGCGCTGGGCAACCGCGAGCGTTGGCCTGCCCAGTTCTGGTTCGACTACATCCTGCTGCGCACAGCCGGGCCGCAATACAGGCAGGAATTGATGCAGGGCCTGCGCGCCTACACGGATCCGGAGGTGCGGCGGGTCTTCGATCTCTGGGGGCAACTCATCGAGAAAGGAGCGTTCACGGCCCGCCCCGAAGCGGACGACTGGGCCGGCGCGGCCGGCGCGGTGCGCGACGGAACGGCCGCCATGACGCTCATGGGCACCTGGATCATCGGCCATTACAGCGGCGATCCGTCCTGGAGCGAGGGAGAGGACTACGATTTCTTCGTGTTCCCCACCATCGACCCCGGCGTGCCGCTGGCGGCCCTGGGTCCCATCGACGTGCTGCTGAAATCCCGGGGCGGGACGAGCGAGGCCGGGGACACGGCCCTCTTGTTCTTCGCCGGGGTGCAGGCCCAGACCGCCATGAGCCGTGGCTCCGGGGCCCTGGCCCCCAATACCGGCGTGCCGGGAGACGCCTACAGCGACATGCGGCGGCGAATCCTGGCTGCCACCTACCGGGCCCCTCATTGGGCCTTCAACTACGACCTCGCCACGCCGCAGTCCGCCGCCGACATCGGGCTGGGGTGCTTCAGCGCCTTCCTCAAGCACCCCGAGACCATCGACGCTCTCCTGCAAAACACCCAGCACCGCATGGCGAGCATTTTCCTGCCCCAGACCCGGTGACCTCGCCCCGGGGCGGCATTCAGCAGGGGAGCTCCCGGGTTGTGCTGCCCCACGTCAGGCAAGCGTCCGCTTAGAGAGCCCCGCGTCTGAAATCTTTTGCCGGCAGCCCTTGAGCGGTTGATTTCCGCTTCAGCCCGGTCCTTCAGCCGTGTTGTCCGCCTGGTCCGTAGAAGTCCGGCAGCCACTCCCAGGCCTAGGTCGGAAGGCCCCTGCCGTGCTGCGCAGGGCTTCGGCCTTCCCGGCGCCGCGGCCGGACCATCGCGCAGCGTCCCGGGAGTTGTTGCACGCCGCCCCCCTTTCTGGGATACCAGGAAGGGACGGGCGCAACGCCCGAAGCGGGAGTGTATCCATGGGCATCAACGACTTCTCCATAGGCACGCGGCTCAAGGTCGGCTTCGCCTTGATGCTTTTTCTGACCATGGCCGTGGGCGCCGTGGCCCTCGGCCAGATCGACACGCTCTCCCGGATCACCGAGCGCCTTTACAGCCATCCATTCGCCGTGAACACTGCCCTGCGCGACATGCGCGGCAACACGAGGGTCATCGACGCAGCCCTGGCCGAACTGGTCCCCGGGGTCCCCCCGGCTGCCGTGGAGTCCCGCCGGAGTGAAATCCTGAAGAGTTTCGAACATCTGCACGAGCATTTTGCCCTGGCAGAGGAACGCTACCTTGGCGGCAAGGAGGACAGGGTCGCGGTGCGGGAGGCGATCCAGGAATGGCGCGGACTCGTGGACCAGGCCCTGGCCTCGCACCGGGAGGGACGCCCCCGCGAGGAGCAGGTCCGCTCCGTCACGTCGGCCAGGCGCTACTCCCAGGAATGTCTGCAACGCATCCAGGTGATGCTCGATTTCGCGGGCAACCGCGCCCGGCTCTTTCTGGAAGAAGCCCGGCGGGAGCGGGAAGACGCCATCCTGTTCATGCTCGTTCTCCTCTCCCTGGCGGTGGTGGCGGCCGGTACGGTGGCCGCCTTCGTCACCCGGGGCATCACCGTGCCCCTGGGCGAGGTGGTGGGGCGCCTCAAGGGCGTGGCCGCGGGCGACATTGGCGATCCGCTCTCGATGACTCGAAGGGACGAGATGGGCGAGCTGGCCCGGGCCTTCGGCCTGTTGCGCGCCGGGCTGGAGGACAAGATCGGCGTGGCCCGCGCCGTGGCCGAGGGCGACCTCACCCGCGAGGCCGTCCCGTCCTCGGAGCGCGACGCCCTGGGCCAGGCCCTGGACCGCATGATCCGCGCCCTGCGCCTGGCCTCCCAGGCCAACGCCCTCAACGACTGGCACAAGACCGGCAGGACCGAACTGGCCGCCCTGCTCGTGGGAGAAGAGGACGCGCACGCCATGGCCGCCCGCGTGGTCTCCTTCCTGGCGCGCTGGCTGGACGCCCAGGTCGGCGCGCTCTATGCGCGGGGCGACGGCGCGTTCCGCCTGTACGGCAGCTACGCCTTCACCCCGCGCGGCGAATTGCCGGAGTCCTTCCGGCCGGGCGAGGGGCTGGTGGGGCAGGCCGCGCTGGAGGGGCGCATCCTCGCCGTGGACCGGCTGCCCGGAGACGCCCTGCGCGTGAACTCCGCCCTGGTCGATGCCCGGCCGGGCAGCGTGGTCCTGGTCCCCATGGCGCACGAGGGCGAGGTGCTGGCCGTGCTGGAGCTGGGGGCGTTCGGGGAATTCGACGACGCGAAGCTCGAATTCCTTGAGTCCGTGTCCGGGGCCGTGGCCCAGGCCTTCGCCTCCATGGAGAACCAGCGCCGCCTGCGCGTCCTCCTGGACGAGACCCAGGCCCAGGCCGTGCGCCTCCAGGTGCAGCAGGAGGAGTTGCGCTCCACCAACGAGGAGCTGGAGCAGCAGGCCAACGCCCTGCGCGCCTCCGAGGAGGAGCTTCAGCAGCAACAGGAGGAATTGCGCGCCGTCAACGAGGAACTTTTCGAGAAGAACCGTTTCCTGGAGCTGCAGAAGGCCGAGATCAGCCTCAAGAACGTGGAGCTGGACAACATCCGCGTGGGCCTGGAGCAGAAGGCCCGGGAACTGGAACGCTCCGGGCGCTACAAGTCGGAATTCCTGGCCAACATGTCCCATGAGCTGCGCACGCCCCTCAACAGCCTGCTGCTGCTCTCGCGAAGCCTCATGGACAACCCCGGGGGCAACCTCTCCGCCGAGCAGGTGGAGTACGCCCGCATCATCCACCGCAGCGGCAACGACCTGCTGGGGCTCATCAACGAGATTCTCGACCTCTCCCGTATCGAGGCCGGGCGCATGGACCTGGATCTGGAGAACGCCGGGCCGCGCGACATGGCCCAGAACCTGCGCGAAACCTTCGAGGCCCTGGCCCGCGAGAAAGGCCTCTCCCTTCTGGTGGAGGTGGAGGAGGCCCTGCCCGCGACCGTGCGTACGGACCCCCGGCGCGTGGAGCAGATCCTGCGCAACCTGGTCTCCAATGCCGTAAAGTTCACCGAGCAGGGCGGCGTGACGGTGCGCTTCGCGACCCGCGGGGAGGGTTCCATGGCCGTCTCGGTGGCCGACACCGGGGCGGGCATTCCCGAAGACAAGCATCAGGCCGTGTTCGAGGCCTTTCGGCAGCTGGAGGGCGGCACGGACCGCAGGCACGGCGGCACGGGCCTGGGCCTGACCATCTCCCGCGAGCTGGCCCGGCTTCTGGGCGGGGAGATCCTGCTCGAAAGCCGTTCCGGCGAAGGGGCCACCTTCACGCTCGTGCTGCCCCTGGAAGGCCCGCCCTCCGCCGGCGATCCAGCGGGGACCGCGCGCGCGGACCAAGGCGGCGACGCAGCGGCGTCGGGCGTCTTCTCCGGGGCGGACCCGGTCCGGGACGCTGCGCCCCGGGAGCGTCCCCGCACGCCGCCCCCCGCCGTCATTTCCGACGACCGGGACGTTCTGCGCCCCGGCGTGCCCGCCGTCCTGATCATCGAGGACGACCCGGACTTCGCCGCCGTGCTGGCCCGCCTCTGTCGGGACAGGGGGCTCCACGCCCTGGCGGCGGCCACGGGCGAGGACGGCCTGGAACTTGCCCGCGCCAAGTCCCCGGCGGCGGTTGTGCTGGACATCAGGCTCCCGGGCATGAGCGGCTGGGAAGTGCTCGACGCCTTCAAGCGCGACCCGGCCCTGCGCCACATCCCCGTGCACGTGATGTCCGGGGCCGACGGCGGCCTGGACGCCCTGCGCAGGGGCGCGGTGGGCTTTCTCCCCAAGCCCGCCACGCGCGAGAGCCTGGAGGAGGCCCTGGGCCGCCTGGAGCGCGTCTGGACCAGCGACATCAAGGACCTGCTCCTGGTGGAGGACGACGAGGCCCTGCGCACGGCCGTAACGGCCCTCATCGGCGATCCCGGCGTGCGCATCCGCCAGGCGGGCAGCGGCGCGCAGGCCCTCCAGGCCCTGGAGCAGGGCCGCTTCGACTGCATGATCCTGGACCTTGGCCTGCCCGACATGACGGGATTCGAACTGCTCGACCGCATGAAGGCGCGGTGCCCCGCCGGTCCGCCTCCGGTGATCGTCTACACCGGCAGGGAACTCAGCCGCGAGGAGGAACGCCGTCTGCGCGAACAGGCCGACTCCATCATCGTCAAGGGCGTACGCTCCGAAGAGCGGCTCATCGACGAGACGGCCCTCTTCCTGCACCAGGTGGTCCGGGCGATGCCCCAGCGCAAGCGCGAGGCCATCCTGCACCTCTACGAAAAGGACGCCGCCTTCAAGGACCGCACCGTGCTCCTGGTGGACGACGACATGCGCAACCTTTTCGCCCTGGCCCAGGTGCTCCAGGAAAAGGGGCTGGCCGTGCTCAAGGCCGAGGACGGCCCCACGGCCCTGGCCCTGCTCGAAAGCGAGCCCCGCGTGGACCTCGTGCTCATGGACATCATGATGCCGGGCATGGACGGCTACGAGGCCATCCGGCGCATCCGCGCCGAGCGCCGCTTCCAGGGCCTGCCCGTGATCGCCCTTACGGCCAAGGCCATGCGCGAGGACCGCGAGAAATGCCTGGAGGCCGGGGCCAGCGACTACCTCTCCAAACCCGTGGACGTGGACAGGCTTTTGTCCGTCATGCGGGTATGGCTGCACAAGTAGGGGGGAGCGCGTGGACCAGACAGCCATCGAGAACGTCGAGGCCGGGCTCTTCCTGGAGGCGCTGCACCAGCGCCACGGTTACGATTTCCGCAACTACTCCCGGGCCTCCATGCTCCGCCGCCTGCGGCGCCTGGCGGAAAAGACCGGCGCCCCCTCGCTTTCCGCCATGATCCCCTCCGTGCTCCACGACAGGGCCTTCCTGCCGGAAGTGGTGGACGCCCTCTCGGTGAACGTCTCCGAGATGTTTCGCGACCCGGGCTTCTTCCGCGTCCTGCGCGAGGAGGTGGTGCCCTACCTGCGCACCTTTCCCTTCGTGAAGATCTGGCACGCGGGCTGCTCCCGGGGCGAGGAGGTCTACTCCCTGGCCATCGTTCTGCGCGAGGAGGGCTTCTACGAGCGCTGCACCATCTTCGCCACCGACCTCAACCCCGTGGTGCTCGAACAGGCCAAGGCAGGCATCTTCCCCGTCGAGGCCGTGCGCCTGCACACCGCCAACTACCAGATGGCCGGGGGCAGGGCCGCCTTTTCCG
The DNA here is from genome assembly GCF_013019105.1 of Fundidesulfovibrio magnetotacticus. Lineage (NCBI taxonomy): Bacteria > Pseudomonadati > Thermodesulfobacteriota > Desulfovibrionia > Desulfovibrionales > Desulfovibrionaceae > Fundidesulfovibrio > Fundidesulfovibrio magnetotacticus. The sequence goes on along the minus strand of NZ_BLTE01000008.1, from coordinate 185,401 downwards.
ACTACTACCACGCCAGCTACGGCTCCGTGATCATGGACTCCTCCCTGCGCCAGAACGTCACCTTCGCGCCCCACAACCTGGCCACGGACGGCGTGTTCGGGGAGATGCACCTGGTGCTGTGCCGCAACGTGCTCATCTATTTCGACAGGACCCTTCAGGAAAGGGTGCTCGCGCTTCTGGCCGACAGCCTGACTCACGGCGGCATCCTGGCGCTGGGCGGCAAGGAGAGCCTGGGCGGGCAAAGGGCCCGGGACACCTTCGCCGAGTTCGACAGGAAATGGCGCGTCTACAAGAAGGTCGATCCGGCATCGGCCCAGGCCCACAGGCGCGCGGGGCCGGACGGCGCGCCCGGGGAGGGGGCGTGAGGCCGCCCGAAGCGCACCGGCGCGTGGAGGCGGTGGTGCTGGGCGGCTCCTCGGGCGCGGTGGAGCCCCTGAAGAGCATTCTCTCGCGCCTGCCAGGGGATTGCCCCTGGCCCGTGGCCGTGGTGCTCCACGTCTCCCCCCTTCAGGAGAGCGACTTCGCGTTCTACATCGGGCGCGGCTGCGCCCTGGAGGTCCGCGAGGCCGAGGACAAGGAGCCCGCGCTGCCCGGGCGGGTCTATTTCGCGCCCCCGGGCTACCATCTGCTCGTGGAGGCCGACAGAAGCTTTTCCCTCTCGGTGGACGAGCGTGTGCGCTTCGCCAGACCCTCCCTGGACGTGCTCTTCGAGAGCGCCGCCGACGCCTACGGGCCGGGGCTTGCGGGCGTGGTGCTCTCCGGCGCGGGGGACGACGGCGCGCGCGGCCTGGCGCGCGTGCGCGAACGGGGCGGCCTGGCCGTGGTGCAAGACCCCGCCGAGGCCCTCCATGCCGCCATGCCCCTGGCGGCCCTGGAGGCCGCCATGCCCCAGGCTGTGCTGGACGTGCAAGGCATCGCCGCGCTGCTGGCCGAGTTGGCGCGCGAGGACCACGCAGGAGCTAGACCATGACCGGCCTCCCCAAGATCCTCATCGTGGACGACAGGCCCGACAACCTCACGGCCCTGGAGCATGTGCTCGCTCCAGTGGAAGCCCAGACCGTGCGGGCCACCTCCGGGCAGGAGGCCCTGCGCCAGGTGCTGCGCCACGAGTTCGCCCTGGCCATCCTGGACGTGCAGATGCCCGGCATGGACGGCTACGAGCTGGCCCGGCTGCTGCGAAGCGACCCCCGTTCAGGGCGCGTGCCCATCATCTTTCTCACGGCCATCCACGCCGACGATCCGCACCGCTTCATGGGCTACCGCTCGGGCGCGGTGGACTTCCTCACCAAACCCTTCCACCCCGAGGTGCTGCTCTCCAAGGTCCGGGTGTTCCTGGAGCTGGACCTGCGCACCCGGGAGGCCGTGGAAAAGGGCCGCCAGCTTGAGGCCCTGCTGGCGGAACAGGAGCAGGCCAACCACGCGCTCAGCCGCGAGGTGGCCGTGCGCCAGGAGGCCGAGGCCGCCCTGCGCGAGAGCGACACCCGCCTGCGCGACCTGGTGGACGCCATCCCGGACGCGGTGTGCCTCAAGGACGGACAGGGCCGCTGGCTGGAGGCCAACGCCCCCTGCCGCCAGCTCTTCGGGCTCCACGACGACGGCTACCGGGGCCGTACGGATCGGGAACTCCTGGCGGACGGCAGCGTCCGCGACATCTGGCGTCGCCCCGGGGAAGACCCCGACGAAGAGGTCTGGGCGGCGGGAATCCCCACCCGGTGCGAGTCCGAGGTCCGCCTGTCCGGCGGCTCGCACATCTTCGAGGTGGCGCGCGCCCCGGCCTTTCACCGGGACGGCGGCCGCAAGGGCCTCGTGGTGGTGGGGCGCGACGTCACCGAGCGCAAGACCGTGGAGCGCACCCTGGCCTTCCTGGCCTCCTGCGGCGGCGGCCCCTCCAGCCTGAACTTTTTCCAGTCCCTGGCCGGCTACCTCGCCGAAACCCTCGGCATGGAGTTCGTGTGCATCGACCGCCTGGAGGGCGACGGCCTCACCGCGCGCACCCTGGCCCTTTACGAGGACGGCCGTTTCCAGGACAACATCTCTTACGCCCTCAAGGACACGCCCTGCGGCGCGGTGGTGGGCCAGGACGTCTGCTGCTTCCCGCGCGACGTGCAGGCGCTCTTCCCCCGCGACGAGGTGCTGCGGGAGATCGCCGCCGAGAGCTACGTCGGCGTCACGCTCTGGGACGCGGCGGGCCAGCCCATCGGGCTGGTGGCGGTGATCGGGCGCAGGCCCCTGGAGAACCGGGGGCTGGCCGAGGCGGTGCTCAAGCTGGTGGCCTTGCGCGCCGGGGGCGAACTGGAGCGCCTGCAGGCCGAGGAGGACCTCCTGGCGGCCAAGGAGGCGGCCGAGGCCGCCAACCGGGCCAAATCGGAATTTTTGGCCAATATGAGCCACGAGATCCGCACGCCCCTGAACGGCGTGCTGGGCATGCTCCAGCTGCTCCAACTGTCCGGGCTCGATCCCGAGCAGTCCGAGAGCGTCTCCACGGCCATCACCTCGGGACGCCGCCTGGGCAAGCTCCTGGCCGACATCCTGGACCTTTCACGGGTGGAGGCGGGCAAGCTGGCGCTCGCCAGGGCGGAGTTCTCCCCGGCCAAGGCCCTGGAGGAGGTGGCCCAGATCTTCCAGGCCGCGCGCCGCGAGCGCGGGGTGGGGCTCGTCATGGACCTGGACGCCACGGTGCCGGGGGTCCTGCTGGGCGACGACCTGCGCATCAAGCAGATCCTCACCAACCTGCTGGGCAACGCTTTCAAGTTCACGGAGCACGGCGCGGTGACGGTGGGCATGCGTGCCCTGCCGGAAGCGGAAACGGGCGTCTGCCTGCTGGAAATCACCGTGCGCGACACCGGCATCGGCATCGCCCCGGAGCAGATGGAGGGCATCTTCGAGCCCTTCCGCCAGGTGGACGCCTCCTATGCCCGGGCGCACCAGGGGGCTGGCCTGGGCCTTTCCATCGCCCGGCGGCTGGCCTCGCTCATGGGTGGGGAGATCACCGTGTCCAGCGAGCCGGGCCGCGGCAGCGTGTTCCGCTGCACCGTGCGCCTGGGGGTTCCGGCGGCCGACAGGCGCGGACAGGAGCCCCGGGAGCCCGGGGCGCGGGCCGCGTCCGCCGCTCCCAGGGAAAGCCTGCGCATCCTTGTGGCCGAGGACGAACCCGTGAGCCGCCTCACCGTGAAGAAGCTCCTCACCCGCCAAGGACACCATTGCATGGCCGTGGAAAACGGCCTGCTCTGCCTGGAGGCCCTGCGCGACCAGGACTTCGACCTGATCCTCATGGACATCCAGATGCCCGGCATGGACGGCATGGAGGCCACCCGCGCCATCCGGAGCGCGGCCGACATGGGGGGGAAGGCGCGCATTCCCATCATCGCGCTCACGGCCTACGCCATGCAGGGCGACCGGGAGCGCTTCCTGGAGGCGGGCATGGACGGCTACGTCTCCAAACCCTTCGACATGGACGAACTGCACCGCGCCATGGACGAGGCCCTGGCCGACCGCGCGGGCTGATTTCCGCCTCGCTCTCCCGGCCCGGCGTTTCGTCCCGGCCGGTTTCGAGCCGCGCCCTCACGATCCGTCCCCGGGGCGAGCGTGCCGGCTGGCTGGCGAAGCCGGCGGGGAGCCGTCAAAAGACACGGGCGCCCCTCTCGCGGGCACGGCCCTAGCGGGGCGGGTTCGCCGCGTGCTCCAGCATGATGCGGCGCACCTCGCGGATGGCCAGGGGGTGTTCGTGCGCCCCGTGTCCGGACTTTACGATCAATTCCGACCGCGCCCCGTCCAGGTGGGAGCTCCAGTAGGGCACCACGCCGTCCGTGCCGCCCGCCACGCCGGCCTTGGCCTCGTTGCCGATGATGGAGTGGAAGGGCACGGCCACGGGCGTGTCGGCCATGATCTTGAGCATGGGGTTCTTGGGCGAGAGGCTGTCGATGCCCGTGGGCAGGCCATCCAGGTGGAGCTTGTGGCCCAGGCCCGAGAGGGTGGCCAGCAGGGTGGCGCTGGCCCGGGCCAGGGTGAAGGGCAGGGTGACCAGGGCCTTGCCGATGGCCCCGATGGTGCCCAGGGCCATCTCGGAGCCACGGTGCGGGGAGCTGATGAACACGGCCTCGCTCACGAAGGGCAGGGGGCGGAAGAAGAAGATCTTTTCCACGAGGTCGCGCACGTCCTGGGCGGCCTTCAGCTGGGAGGGAGGCAGGGTGGTCAGGGCGTTCCAGAGCCTGTCGCCCGGGTCCTGGACCATGGCTTTGGCCAGCAGGCCGCCCATGCTGTGGCCAACGATGAGCATGTTGCTGAAGGCCGGGCTGTCGCCCTGTGGGTCGCAGATCAAACGGGCGCTCTCCAGGGACTGTCGCAGCAGGCTGGCCGAGTAGAGCACGGGGTTGCCGGTGGGGTAGGAGAAGTACCAGAACTGGTAGCGCCTGCGCAGCTCCGGGTCGCCCATGAGGCCGTTGAGCATGGGGATCCAGGTCAGGGGCGAGCTGATGAGCCCGTGCACGAAGACCACGGGGATTTTGTCCTTCTCGTAGGGCTGGAGCATGTAGAGCCCCTGCACTCCCTGGAGCGCGGCGGGGTCCATGAGGCCCTTGATGCCCTGGGGCGACGGGGCGTGGGCGGCCATCCAGGCCAGGGGCGTGGTGGTGTCGGTCTCCAGGGGCACGGTGTAGCCGTTCACGCGGGTGGAGTCGGTGCGCATGGGGTCGTGCACTTCCAGGGTGCAGGCGCGCACGCGCTGGCCGTCGGCGTCGGTGGCGTGGCCGGTGTCCACGCGCAGGAAGAGCGTGGCGGCCAGCACCTGGCGGATGCGCGGCAGGAAGCGCCGGGCGGGGTCGCTGTCGGGCTTGCCGGAGGGGTCGCGCTCCAGGATGAGGGGCACGCCAAGGCCCGGGACGGAGTAGGTCACGTCCAAGCCGGTGACCTCGTAGGAGAAGGAGAGCAGAATCTGGGAGAACTCATCCGGGGCGAAGGGCAGGTCCACCACGCGGCTGCGCAGCTCCAGTGCGCCTGAGGCCATGGGCAGGCGGTCGCCCGGGGAGAAGCGCAGCTCGCGGGTGCGGGCGTAGAGCACGTAGCGCGACAGGGAGCGGTTGTGGAACTCGGCGGCCAGGCGCGCGTTGGGGCGCAGCGTGCCCTCCGGGGGGGCCACCTTGGGGTCGAACAGGAAGAGGTAGGCGTAGACGGCGCAGGAAAGGTCGTAGGCGGCGGCGCGGTCGGGCTCGGCGGCCAGGCGTTTGGCCTGGAGGTGGGAGAGCTCCACCAGGGCGAAGAGCGTGCCGATGCCCGGATCGGCGTGGAACTTGTCGTCCAGGCGTTGGATGAGGCCTTCGGGGTCGTCGCGCCACTGGGCGTCCAGGTCGCGCTGCTTGAGGAAGGCAATGGTCAGCGCGCTGGGTTCGGAGGAGTTGATGGCCGTGCGGTCCAGGGCGTTGAAGCGCCGTTCCAGGGGCACGGGTTTCACCGCGACCCCCGCGCAGCCCGACAGGAGGCAGAGCGCGGCCAGGAGCGAGAGTGCGAAAACGAGGGCGGCCGCCCGGACGGGGCATCCTTGGGTGGTGTGTCGCATGGCGTATCCTGCGCAATGGTGTTGGGCAGGGTAGCTAAAGGGAATCGGGGCCGAGGGCAACCGTTTCGGTCAGGGGGGAAGGGCCGCCGTCGGGCTGATTCCGACGGATTCGCCTTGACTCTCCGGGCGATGTAACGGAATTGTCATGCAATCGTCTTCAGATCGTCATGAAGGCCCGGAGTCCGTCAACCCTCCAGCCAAGGAGTCCGCGTCCATGAAGAGAACCCTCACGTCCCTCGCCACGTCCCTCGCCCTGCTCCTTTCCCTGGCCGGGACCGCCCCGGCCGCCGAGAAGCTCATCGTCTACACGTCCATGAAGGAGTCGCTCATCGGCCAGATCAAGGACGCCTTCGCCAAGAAGCACCCCGAGGTGGCCCTGGACTACCAGTCCGCCGGGGCGGGCAAGCTCATGGCCAAGATCGCCGCCGAACGCGAGTCCGGCAAGATCCTGGCCGACGTGCTCTGGACCTCCGAAGTGCCCGATTTCTACCAGCTCAAGGCCGAGGGGATGCTCCTGCCCTACGTTTCGCCCCTGGCCAAGGAGATCCTCAATCCCTTCACCGATTTCGACGGCTCCTTCACCCCCGCGCGCCTTGGCACCCTGGGCGTGGCCTACAACACCCGCCTGATCAAGGAGGCCCCAGCCACCTGGCAGGACCTCCTGGACGTCCGCTTCAAGGGAACCTACGGCATCGCCAACCCCGCCCTCTCCGGCACCTCCTACATGAGCGTGGCCGCCCTGGTGACCCAGTTCGGCTGGGAGTACATCGGGAAGCTCAAGGCCAACGGGGCCAAGATGGGCAAGGGCTCCGGGCAGGTGGTGGACGACACCGCCTCCGGCGACCTCTCCGCCAGCCTGGCCGTGGACTACATCACCAACGACAAGATCGAGAAAGGAGCCACCATCGCCCTGGTCTATCCGCCCGAGATGCTCGTGATCCCGAGCCCGGTGGCCATCTTCAAGAACACCCCCAACGCCGACGCCGCCAAGAAGTTCGTGGACTTCCTGCTCTCCAAGGAGGGCCAGACCATCATCGCGGGCGAGGGCACCCTGCCCGTGCGCGCGGACGTGCCCGTGGACCCCAAGTTCAAGCTCCCCGCCGCCTCCGACGCCGTGAAGCGGGCCATCAAGCTCGACTACCTCAAGATGATCGCGGAGAAGGAAGCCACCATCAAGAAGTTCACCGACATCATGCAGGGCAAGTAGTCGGCGGGTTCGAAACCGGTCAAACGTCCGGCCGGGCCGCCCGGCCGGACTCCAAGGCGGCGCGCATGGGCAAGGTGTCTTTGGAGGGGGTGTCGAAGGGCTACGGGGGCCGCCCCGTGCTGGAAGGGCTGAACCTGGAGGTGGAGCGCGGCGAGTGCTTCACGCTGCTTGGCCCCTCGGGCTGCGGCAAGACGGTGCTGCTGCGCCTGGTGGCCGGGTTCGAGGCCCCGGACGCGGGGCGCGTGCTCCTGGACGGCGAGCCCATCAGCGACCCCGCCGCCGGCGTGGACGTGCCCCCGGACCGGCGCGGTCTGGGCGTGGTCTTCCAGGACTACGCCGTGTGGCCCCACATGACCGTGGAGGCCAACGTAGCCTACCCCCTCAAGCTGGCCAAAACCCCGCCTGCCGCCCTGCGCGAGCGCGTGGCCGAGGTGATCGGCCACGTGAACCTCACCGGCCTGGAGGACCGCCTTCCCTCCCAGCTCTCGGGCGGCCAGCAGCAGCGCGTGGCCCTGGCCCGCGCCCTGGCCCCCCGGCCCTCCATGCTGCTTTTGGACGAGCCCCTGTGCAACCTCGACGCCCACCTGCGCGAGGAGATGCGCTTCGAGATCAAGGAGCTCCAACGCAACCTGGGCATCACCGTGCTCTACGTCACCCACGACCAGGAGATCGCCCTGGCCATCTCCGATCGCCTGGCCGTCATGGACGCCTCGGGGCGCATCCGCCAGGCGGGCTCGCCCGAGGCGGTCTACGAGAACCCGGCCGACAGCTATGTCTTCCGCTTCCTGGGCATGGCCAACTTCCTGCCCGTGGCCCTGGAGGACGGGGCGTGGCGCGTGAACGGCCGGGGTCCGGCCGTGCCCTTCGAGCCGCCCGCCGACGGCCTCCGGGAACGCACGGCGGGCTTCAGGCCCACGGACGCGGAGCTCTCGCGCCGCGGCGAGGGCCTGGAGGCCACCGTGAAGCGCGCCAGCTTCCTGGGCGCGCAGACCGACTACCTGCTGGACATCGACGGCGTGGGCGCGCGCGTCCAGACGCCCACCCACACTGCCCTGGAGCGCGACATCCTCTTCACCGAGGGCGAGCGCTGCAGGGTGAATCTTCGCGGCCTGCACTGGTTCGGCCCCGAGGCCCGGGAGGAGGTGCGCTAGATGCCGGCCCGCCAACGTTCCATCGGCACGGCTGAGGTGATCCTGGGGCTCTCGGTGGCCATCCTCGTGGTGGTGGTGGCCGTGCCGGTGCTGCTCATCTTCTTCAACGCCTTCTGGGTGAACGGCGCGTTCAACCTGACGGACGTGGCCAAGATCCTGGGCGAGCCCGACACCTACCGGGCGCTGCTCAACTCCCTCGTCATCGCCTGCGGCGTCACGGTGATGAGCACGGCCGTGGGCACGTTCTTCGCGTGGCTGGTCACGCGCACGGACCTGCCCTTCAAGGGGACCATGAAGGTGCTCTTCCTGGTGCCCTTCATGCTTCCCTCGTTCATCGGGGCCCTGGCCTGGAAGATGCTCCTCTCGCCGCGCTCGGGCTACATCAACCGCTTCCTCATGGACGTGTTGGGGCTGCCCGGCCCCATTTTCGACATCTACTCCTACGCGGGCATCATGGCCGTGGAGACCATGTACCTCTTCCCCTTCGTCTTCATCCAGGTCTGCGGGGCGCTGGAGCGCATGGACCCCACCCTGGAGGAGGCCGCGCGCATCTCCGGGGCCGACCTCTTCACCATCACGCGCAAGATCACCCTGCCCCTGGTGATGCCCAGCATTCTTTCGGGGGCGCTGCTCATCATGCTCTATTCCATGGCGCACTTCGGAACCGTGGCGGTGCTGGGCGTTGAGACGGGCATCTTCAACATCCCAACGCTCATCTACGAACGTATCCACCAGAGCGCGGGGAGCTTCAAGTCCATCCGCACGGGCACGGTGCTGGCCACGGTGCTGGTGTTCACGGCGGCGTTCATCATGTGGCTGCAGAGCAAGGTGCTCTCCAGGGGGCGCTACCAGATCATCGCGGGCAAGAGCTTCCGGCCCATGGAGCTCAAGCTGCGCGGACTTCGCCTGCCGCTGCTGTTCTTCTGCTTCGCCTACATCGCCTTCACCATCGTGCTGCCCACGGCGACCATCTTCCTGGTGGGGGGGCTCAAGACCTACGGCCTGCCCTTCACCTGGGAGAACATGACCTGGAAGAACTACACCTACATCCTCTTCGACTGGAAGCTCACCCGCGACGCCATCTTCAACAGCGCCACCCTGGGCCTGGCCGCCGCGTGCATCACCATGTTCGCGGGTGTGATGATCTCCTACGTCATCGTGAAGATGAAGGTGCGCGGCAAGGGCTTCCTGGAGTTCCTGGGCATGCTGCCCTTCTCGGTGCCCGGCTCCGTTATCGCCCTGGGGGTGATCCTGGCCTGGAGCGGCAAGTACGGGGTGAACATCTACAACACCGTGTGGATCATCCTGGTGGCCTACATCGCGCGCTACATGGCCTTCTCGCTCAAGGCCAACGGGGCGGCCCTGGAGCAGGTGCACGACTCCCTGGTGGAGGCCGCCCGCGCCTGCGGGGCCACCACCTGGCAGGCCCTGCGCGACGTGGTGCTCCCGCTGGTGCGGCCGGGCATGCTGGCGGCGTTCTTCCTGATCTTCCTGCCCGCCCTGCGCGAACTCACCGTGTCGGTGATGCTCTACGGCCCCTCCACGCGCACCATCGGGGTGGCCATATACACCCTGAACGAGGACGGCGAGACGGTCTATTCCGCCGCCCTGGCGGGCATCGCCCTGTTGCTGATCATCACCGGCCAGACCCTCATCCGGCGCTTCACGCGCCAGGCCTAGGGCAGGGAGGGAACATGTCTCGCGTGGAACTTCGCGGCGTCACCAGACGCTTCGGCAAGGTGACGGCCGTGGATGCGCTCGAACTGGACATCGCCGCCGGGGAGTGCTTCTCCCTGCTCGGCCCCTCGGGCTGCGGCAAGACCACCACCCTGCGCATGGTGGCGGGCTTCGAGGACCTGGACGAGGGAGAGATCGTGGTGGGCGGCAGGACGTTCTCCTCCAAGGCCGCCAACACCTACCTCCCCCCCGAGAAGCGCGGCTTCGGCATGGTGTTCCAGGCCTTCGCCGTGTGGCCGCACCTCTCCGTGCGGGAGAACGTGGCCTTCCCCCTGCGCCTGCGCAGGCTCCCCGACGCCGAGATCGACAGGCGCACCCTTGAGGCCCTGGCCCACACGGGCCTGCTGGACGCGGCCGCAGGCAGCCCCGACGACCTTTCCGGCGGCGGCAAGCAGCGCGTGGCCCTGGCCCGCGCCCTGGCCATCAACCCCGGGGTGATGCTCCTGGACGAACCCCTCTCCAGCCTGGACCCCCACCTGCGGGAGGAGATGCGCTTCGAGATCAAGGACCTTCAGCGCATCTACGGTTTCACCATCCTCTACGTCACCCACGACCAGTCCGAGGCCATGGCCCTCTCGGACCGCATCCTGGTGATGCGCGCGGGCGTGGCAGAGCAGGTGGGCACGCCGCTGGAGGTCTACACCGCCCCGGCCAGCCGTTTCGTTTTCGGGTTCATCGGGCTCTCCAACTTCCTGGAGGTGGAGCTCTCCGGGGGGGCGGCCCGCGCCGGGGGCGAGGCCTTCCGGCCTGACGCCGGGCCTCCCGCAGAGCTTTCGGCGGCGGGACGCGCCGTGCTGGCCAGCCGACCCTCGGAAATCGCTTTCGTGGACGAGGGAGGTCTGCCCGCGCGGGTGGTCCGGCGCACCTTCCTGGGCGAGAGCGTGGACTACGGGCTGCGCCTCCCCGGCGGCCAGGAGTTGCGCGTGCAGGCGCAGCGCGGCGCGCCCGGCCCCCGCGAGGGCGAGGCCTGCCGCGTGGCGTTCCGGCGTCCGGCCTGGTACCCCGCGCAGGGCTAGCAGCCTGTTGAAGAATCCTCGCTGGCTGCGTTGCAGGGAAAAAGCCAAACCCTCACGTATGAGAAATATGCTTCGGGCTTGGCTGTTTCCCTGCGCCTTGCCAGCGAGTTTTTTGAACAGGCTGCAAGAATCGATTATTTCAACGGGCTGCTAGGGGCGGGCGTCAGACAAGCTTCGAGAGCGCCCAGATGTAGGCGGCCGAGGCCGCCAGCTGGCAGAGCGTGACGGGCACGCCGTAGCGCATGAACCCTGCGAAGCTCACGGGTCGTCCCCGCGCGGCGCACACGCCCGCGCACACCAGGTTGGAAGAGGCCCCGATGATCGTGGCGTTGCCCCCGAGCGTGCCCCCGAACATCATGGCCACGAACACGGGCAGCGAGGCGTCGGGCCAGTCGGCAAAGCCCAGGCCCAGGGCCTCCTCGGGCACCATGTTCAGAAGCACCAGATAGCCCTTCACCGTGAGCACGGCCGCCGCCACCACCGGGATGTTGGCCAGAAACGCCGAGATCAGGCCCACGGCCCCCAGCAGGGCGAATCCGGCCAGGAGCACGTTGTCGGAGAAACCCGCGTGCATGGTCCGGGAGAGTCCGCTCAGCACGCCGGTCTTGGTGAACACCTGCACGTAGCACATCATGCAGAAGATGAAGAGGAGCGTCTTCCAGTCGATGTCCGGGAACACGGCGTCCACGCTTTCCACCCGCGAGGCGTGGATGGCCAGGAGCGCCAGGGACGCGCCCACGATGGCCGCCGCCGGGGGGATCACTGGGTTGGGCAGGAACTCCCCCGCCAGGAAGAGCCCCACCATGACGCCCAGGGACGCCAAGGCGAAGGCGCAGAAGCCTTTGTTTTCGATGGGCTTGGGGGTCAGACCCGCCGGGAGCGTGCGCCTGGCCTTCCACACTGTCGGGAAGAGCGCCGGCATGAGCGGAACGAGCACCGCGATGGCCAGCACGCCGCCAAGGCTCACGCGGTGCAGATAGTCCAGGAAGCTCAGGCCCATGGCCTGGCCTGCCAGGAAGGTGGCCGGGTCTCCCACCAGGGTGAGCAGACCCGCCGCGTTGGAGAGGATGGCCGTGAGGATGAGCGGCCCCACGAAGTCCAGCTCCAGGGCCTCGCAGACGCGGATGATCACCGGGGCCAGGAGGATCACCGTGGTGGCGTTGGGCAGGATGGCGCAGACCAGGCTCACCAGCGCCGCAAGCAGCAGCAGGAAACGCCTGCCGCTGCCCCGGGTCATCACCAGGAAGCGCACGCCCAGGTTCTCGAACACGCCCGTGGGCGCGAGCACCCGGGCCACCACCATGCCCCCGAAGAGCAGCGAGAGGGAGCCGTCGGAGGCCCCGACGGTGTTCATCACGTCCTTGTGGTCCACGGCTCCGGCCAGCGTGAGCAGGCACAGCCCCAGGAGCGCCGCCAGGGCCATGTCCAGGAGGTTGAAGGCGATGGCCAGGATCACCGCGCCGAACACGGCGCAGATGAGGAGGGTCTGCAATTCGGACATGGGCGTGTTCCCTTGTGCGGGCGTCTAGAACGGCGGGGCCCAGAGCAGGCCGCCGTCCTTCCAGAGCCGGTTGTACTTTCGGGCCAGCTTGAGAGGGCTGCCCTGGCCCAGGTTGCGCTCGAACACCTCGCCGTAGTTGCCCACGGCCGTGAGCACGCGCACGGCCCAGCCGGGCTCGAGCCCCAGCTGCCTGCCAAGGGCCTCGGCGTCTTCCATGAAGAGGCGCTGGGGAACGCTCCACGCTTGGGATTGGGCGGCGTTGGCCTGGGTGAGCCCCAGCTCCTCGCCCGTGACGAGCGCGGCGTGCACGGCGCGCAGGATCAGCGTCCACTGGCCGTCGTCCTGGCGGGTGACGGCGCAGAGGATCTCCTTGGAATGGATCTCGGGCAGGATGGCCCAGGCTTCGGGGCCGCCGGGCGCGTCGACGCGCTCTCCCGCCAGCACGACGGCGTCGCCCGTGAAGCCGCGGCACTCGCCGGAGAAGAGCGCCTGGCAGGCCTGGCTGGGGCTTTCGTAGAACACGGGCTCGAAGCGCACGCCGGTGCGTTCGGTCACGTCGTCCAGGTTTCCCGAGTGGGTGGAGCCGCGCACCACGGCCACTTTCGCGCCGTCCAGGGCCTTGAGCCCGGCGTGCGCATCCCGGGCGGAGAGCATGAAGGCCTGGCCAGTGTAGACGAGCGGCCCCACGAATTCCGCCTGGAAGGCCGCCTCGCGCCCCAGGGTCCAGGAAGTGTTGCGCGCGAGCAGGTCCACCTCCCGGGCCATGAGGGCCGTGAAGCGCGCCCGGGAGACCAGGGGCAGGTAGCGGACCTTGGCCGGGTCGCCCAGGGCAGCGGCGGCCACGGCGCGGCAGAAGTCGGCGTCCAGGCCGCGCCAGGAGCCGTCCGGGGCCTGGGTGGCGAAGCCGGGGATGGAGTCGCCCACGCCGCAGCGCAGCACGCCCGTCTTGCGCGCCCCCGCGAGGGTCTCGGAGAGCTTGCGCGCCGCGCCGGGGGCGTCGGCCGCCGGGCAGGGCGGCGCCGCCAGGAGCAGGACCGTCAGGATCGCGAACGCCGGAACCGCGAAGCGCGCGAGCGTCATGGCAGAGCCTCCGTGAAGCGCAGGATCATCGTTTCTTTCATGGCATCCCCTGCACGTCTTGGCAACGGGGAGCGGCACGATGGCGGCGGAACCGCCGGGTGCGGCCCTGGGCCTCGTTGACTTCGACCGGCTTTTGGGCAAGCCTCGGCAGGCGTCGATTGAACCCCTTCCGCGAGGCCCGCGCACGCCATGCTCACCAAGATCGCCCTGCTCAGCATCGCCGGAGCCCTGGGCACCCTGGCCCGCTACTGGCTTTCGGGGGCCGTCTATGCCGTGGCCGGTCGGGATTTCCCCTGGGGCACGTGGGCTGTGAACCTGCTGGGGTGCCTGCTCTTCGGCCTGGTGTGGACCCTGGCCGAGGAGCGGGGCGTCTTTTCTGGCCAGGCCCGGGTGATGATCCTCACGGGCTTCATGGGGGCCTTCACCACCTTCTCCACCCTGGTGTTCGAGAGCGCGCAGCTGGCGCGCGACGGCCAGTGGCTGGCCATGGGCCTGAACCTTGCCGGGCAGAATCTTTTGGGCTTCGCGGCCTTCGCCCTGGGCGTGGCGGCGGCGAGAATCCTTCTTCCGGGAGCGCTGTGATGCATCAGCAGGTGGCGGCGCGCGTCCTGCGCGTCTATCTGAGCGAGTCGGCCAAGAGCGGTTCCGGGCCTCTCTACGAGCGCCTTGTCAAGGAGGCCAACGCCCGGGGCATGGCCGGTGCCACGGTGCTGCGCGGGGCCATGGGCTTCGGCGCGGGAAGCCTGGTTCACTCGGCGCGCGTCCTGCGCCTGGCCGAGGACCTGCCCGTGGTGGTGGAGATCGTGGACACCCCGGCGCGCATGGAGGCCTTCCTGCCCGTGGTGGACGAGCTGGTGGAGGAGGGCCTGGTGCTCCTGGAGGACGCCCGGGCCGTGTTCCACATGCCCCTGCGCGTGCGCGACGTGATGAGCTCAGACGTGGCCTGCGTGCCCCCGGACACCCCGGTTTCGCGGGTGATGGAACTGCTGCTGGAGCGCGGGGTCAAGGCCGTGCCGGTGGTGGAGGAGGGGCGCGTGGCGGGCATCGTCACGGGCGGAGACCTGCTGGCCCGGGCGGGCATGGCCTTGCGCCTGGACGTACGCGCCTGCCTGCCCGCCGATCAACCCGGCGTTTGCGGCCTGGAGGATTCCTCCCTGACGGCCCGAGAGGTGATGAGCGCCCCGGCCGAGGTGCTGGACGTGCGCGCCTCGGTGAAGGAAGCCGTGGCGCGCATGGCGGCCAAGGGGCTCAAGCGTCTGCCGGTGGTGGACGCCGGGGGCAGGCTCGCGGGCATCGTGAGCCGGGCCGACGTGCTGGCCGCCGTGGGCCGGGCCAGCGCCGTGAGCACGGCCCTGCCCGCCCTGCCGCCGGGCGTGGCGGCCACGGCGGCCGAGGCCATGGTGCGCGATGTCCCCACGGCCTCGCCGGAGACCCCCCTGGCCCAGGGACTGGAGCTCATGCTCTCCACGCCCCTGCGCCGCGTGGTGGTGCTGGACCACGACCGCCGCGTGCTGGGGATGCTCCTGGACCGCGAGATGGTGGAGCGCTTCGCCCGGGCCGGTCATCCCGGGCTGCTGGCGCGGCTGGCTGAAGCCCTTTCGGGCCGAAGCGCGCCCGCGCGCGACGCCCTGGAGGGCACGGTGGGCCAGGCCATGACACGCGAGGTGTTCACCGTGGCCCCGGACGCCCCCCTGGACGAGGTGGTGCGCCTGCTGGTGGAGCGCGGCGTGAAACGCCTGGTGGTGGCCGGTCGCGACGGCGAGTTCCTGGGCATGGTGGACCGCGACCAGGTGCTCAGGCGTCTGGCCTGTTCAGGCGGCGCGGCCCCCGTGGCCGGTCCGTCCGGGCTCTCCTCGGAGCGCTGAGGCGCGCCGCCCCTCGGGCATCACCTCCTGGCGCGCTGGCGCAGCGGCGTCCGGGGCGTTGCCTCCCAGGCGGCCCGTTCAGCCCTCATGCCGTGGGCTTTGTCGTCCTTCCCGAGGTGTCGTCCCGTCACGCGGGTCATGAAACGGACCCGCCCGGCGGGCTTGGGGCCGTGCCGGGCGGGGGGGCGCGCCGCCGGGATCTCGGCGCGCGGCGTTTCCACGATGACCGCCCTCGGGGGTCGGCGGCCACTGGGGGGGCGGGCCTGCTAGGGTTCCCTGAAGCCGTACTTGGCCAGCACGGCCTGGGCCTCGGGGGAGAGCAGGAAGGCGATGAACTTCCCGGCCTCGTCCTTCTTGGCCGAGGCGGCGATCACGGCCACAGGGTAGGTCACTGGATCGTGGTTCTTCATCTCGGCCACGATGGCCACCTTGTCCCCTGCGATGAGGGCGTCGGTCTTGTAGACGAAGCCCGCCTGCACCTCGCCCCGGCTCACGTAATCCAGCACCTGGCGCACGCTCTCGCCCAGCACGAATTTGGGCTGCAGGGCCTCGAAGAGCTTGTCGGCGGTTAGCGACTGGCGGGTGTAGTTGCCCGCGGGCACGGACTCGGGGCTGCCGATGGCGATGCGCTCCACGGCCTTGGCGGTGAGGTCCTTGGGGGTCTTGAATTCGGGCTTGGGCGTGGCCGGGGCGATCATCACCAGGGTGTTGGCCGCGAAGTCTTTGCGGGTTCCCTGGGCGAGCAGGTTCTTGGCGGCGGCCTGGTCCATGGTCTTCTGGTCGGCCGAGGCGAACACGTCCACGGGGGCTCCGGCCTCGATCTGCTTGAGCAGCGGCCCGGAGGCCGCGAAGTTGAAGGCCACGGTGGCCCCGGGAGAAGCCTTCTCGAAGAGGGGCTTCAGTTCCTGGAAGGCGTTGGTCAGGCTCGCGGCGGCCGACACGGTGATCTCCCCGGCCAGGGCGGCCAGGGGCAGGGAGAGGGTCAGGGCCAGGGCCAGCAGGGCCTTGAGGGCGGTGCGGTGAAACATCATGGCTGCGGTCTCCTGTGAGGTCTGGTTGACGACAGCTTCACAGATAGTTCCTCCGGAGCGCTCCGCCAAGGGTCGCACGGTTTTTCGGGAAAGCGTGACGCATCGGAAAAGAGAAAGGACCGCCCCCGTGGGGACGGCCCTTCAAAATTCGTGGGAGCGGCCCGCTACATGGCCATGCGCACGGCCGAGGCGGCCAGGCGCACCAGGGTCTCGGGTGCCAGGCCCAGGGCGATCATCAGCACCACCAGGCAGATTCCGGCCAGACGCGTGCCCGAGTCCACGGCGATGGGTCCGGCGCCTTCGGCCGGAGCCACGGTGTAGATGCGGCGCACCACCTGGAGGTAGTACCAGATGGCCAGGGCCGTGTTCACGGCGGCCATGGCCACCAGCACGCCGTGCCCTGCCTTGTAGGCCGTGGCCAGCAGCATGAACTTGCCCATGAAGCCCGCGAAGGGCGGGATGCCCGCCAGGGCGAACATGCTGGCCGCGAGCACGAAGGCCAGGATGGGCGAGCGCTTGTGCAGGCCCGAGAGGTCGTCCACGGTGAGGTTGCCCCCGTCCGGGGAGACGGCGCACAGGCCCAGGAAGGCCGCCAGCATCATGAACACGTAGGCCGTGGCGTAGTAGAGCGCCGAGGCGAAGCCCCAGGCGTCCAGGGCCACCACGCCCAAGAGCAGGTAGCCCGCGTGGGCGATGCCCGAGAAGCCCAGCATGCGCTTCACGTCCTTCTGGGCCAGGGCCGTGAGGTTGCCGTAGAACATGGAGGCCACCGAGAGCCCCGTGAGCGCCGCCTGCACGTGGCCAGCAGCGAGGCCCTCGGGAGGCGCGGCCATGGCGGCCAGGCGCAGGAGCACGGCCACGGCCGCCACCTTGGGCAGCGAGGCCACGAAGGCCGCCGTGTCGTTGGAGGCGCCCTGGTACACGTCCGGGGCCCAGAAGTGGAAGGGGAACACCGCCAGCTTGAAGAGCAGTCCCGCCAGCAGGGCCAGCAGGGCCGCCGCGCCGATGGGCGTGCCCGCCAGGGCGCGCATGGCCGGCACGGCCTGATCCAGGTAGGTGGTCCCCGTGAGGCCGAAGACGTAGCTCATGCCGAAGAGCATGATCCCCGAGGCCGCCACGCCGAAGAGGATGTACTTGACCGAGGCTTCCATCTGGGCGCGCAGCCCCTCGCCCCGGCGCAGGGGCACGAGAAGGTAGAGCGAGTACGACGACAGCTCCAGGGCGATGAAGAGCGTGAGCAGCTCCACCGAGCTGACCAGCAGCGTGAGCCCCAGAAGGCTCGTGAGCAGGAAGAGGTAGTACTCCGGTCGCACCTCGCCGGGCACGCCCTTGAGGTCCGCGCCGAACAGCAGGATGAGCACGAAGCCCGAGGCCATGGCGCACTTCACCATCTGGGAGAAGAGGTCCACGCGGTAGGCCCCGGCGAAGAGGCTCCCCTCCAGGGGCAATGACCAGAAGCACGCGGCCGCGAAGAGGGCCGCAACCACCAGGGCGCAGAGCCTGGGGACCCTGGCGGACGGCCCTGTCAGCGTGAGGACGAAGGCGGCCAGGCAGCCTGCGCAGAGGACGAGTTCCGGGAAGAAGAGCTGTGCGTTCATGCGTGGGCCTTGCTGTGCTGTCGGTTCATGGGGCGCTTCAGCGGGTGAAGAGGTCGGCCAGGGCCAGGGCGTTGGGGGCCTGGTAGCCGGTCTGGGCCAGCAGGTGGCCGATGCTCGGGCGCATCACGCGCAGGAAGGGTTCGGGTGCGAGCCCGATCCAGAAGACGAAGGCCAGGAGCGGGGCCAGGGTAAGGGTCTCCCGCCATCCCAGATCGGAGAGCTTGGACTGGTCGGGGTTGTCCGTGCCGCCCCAGATCACGCGCTGGAGCAGGCGCAGCATGTAGGCGGCGGCCAGGATGGCCCCGGGCACGGCGGCCACGGCGGCCCATGCGTTGTTGAAGAAGGCCCCGGCCAGGATGAGGAATTCGCCCACGAAGCTGTTTGTGCCCGGGAAGGCCAGCGAGGAGAGCGAGAAGAAGGCCAGGTACGTGACGTAGATGGGCATGAAGCGCCCCAGGCCCGCGGAAGCGTTGAGGTCGCGGGTGTGGGTGCGCTCGTAGAGCATGCCCACGCAGAGGAAGAGCGCGCCGGTGGTGACGCCGTGGTTGATCATCTGGAGCATGGCCCCTTCCAGGCCGCGCTCGTTGAGGGCGAAGATGCCCAGGGTGACGAAGCCCATGTGGCCCACGCTGGAGTAGGCGATGAGCTTCTTCATGTCCTGCTGGGCCAGGGCCGTGAACCCGCCGTAGAGGATGCCCGCCACCGAGAGCCACTGGAGGTAGGGCAGCAGTTCCACAACGGCGTCGGGGGTGATGGGCAGGCAGAACCGCACGAAGCCGTAGGTGCCCATCTTGAGCAGCACCGATGCCAGGATCACCGAACCCGCCGTGGGCGCTTCCACGTGGGCGGCCGGGAGCCACGTGTGGAAGGGGAACATGGGCACCTTGATGGCGAAGGCCAGGAAGAAGGCCAGGAAGACCATCACCTGGAAGCCCAGGGAGTACTGCTGGCCCATGAGCGCGGGGATGGAGAAGGTGCCCTGGCTCACGTAGAGGGCCACGATGGCCACCAGCAGGAGCACCGAACCCGCCAGGGTGTAGAGGAAGAACTTCATGGAGGCGTAGGTCTTGCGCGGGCCGCCCCACACGGCGATGAGCAGGTACATGGGGATGAGCATGGCCTCCCAGAACACGTAGAAGAGCACCAGGTCCAGGGCCAGGAACACGCCCAGCATGGAGGTTTCCATCACCAGCAGGCAGATCATGAACTCGGGCACGCGCTTCTCGATGTAGCGCCAGGAGCCCAGCACGCACAGGGGCATGATCAGGGTGGTCATCATCACCAGGAGCAGGGAGATGCCGTCCACGCCCAGGGTGTAATGGATGTTGAAGGATTCGATCCACGGCCTGTGCTCGCCGAACTGGTAGAGGGCGCTCGTGGCGTCGAACCCGGAGAACAGGGGCAGCGAGAGGGCCGCCACCGCCAGGGTGACGAAAAGCGCCCACCACCTGGCCAGGTTGTCGCCGGGCAGAAGCGGCGTCACCAGGGCCCCGGCCAGGGGCAGGAAGACGAGGATCGAAAGCAGGGGGAAGCCCTGCGCGTTCATGCTCAGAAAGTCCATACCCGGCATCCTCCTTGGATCCTCAGGCCGCGGCCAGGAGCGCCAGCGCCAGGGCCACCAGGGCCAGCATGGCGATGATGTTCAGCTGGAGCCTGCCGCTCTGGAACGTGCGCAGGGCCTCGCCGTATTCCCGCACGGTGCGGGCGATGCCGTCCACCACGCCGTCGATGGCGTGCCAGTCGAACCAGGACCAGTAGCGCGCCGTCTTCATGAGCGGCACGACGCCCTGGCGGTCCCAGGCCTCGCTCACGGCGTCGTCTGCGGTCTGCACGGGCTTGCGGGCGAACCAGTAGAAGGCGCGTCCGCCCATGCGGTAGAACCAGTCCAGGTCCAGGCTGATCTTGGGTTCGGGGGTGAGCTTCTTGAGCAGCAGGAAGAAGCCCAGGGCCGTGAACAGCAGGATCTGCAGCGTCTCCGAGAGGTGGTAGGCCGTGTAGGGCTCGTAGGCCTGGGCCACCTGGGGGAAGGGCAGCATCTTGTAGAGGTAGGGCGTGTAGCAGCCGATGAAGATGCACAGGATGGAGGCCAGGATCATGCCCACCTGCATGTTCATGGGCGGGTCGCTGGCGCGCTTCCAGGTCTCTTCGGAGCAGTTGTTCTTGCCGAACCAGATGAAGTACGGAACCTTCAGGCCCGTGTGCAGGAACGTGCCCGCCGAGGCCAGGGTGAGCAGGAAGGCCGCCCAGTAGTTGTGCACCTCGAACCCCGCGGCCACGATCATGGCCTTGGAGACGAAGCCGCTGAAGAGTGGGAAGGCCGAGATGGAGAGGCCCCCGATGAGCGTGTACACGAACGTGCGCGGCATCCGCTTGTAGAGCCCGCCCAGTTCGGTGAACTTGCTCTTGCCGGTCATGTGCAGCACGGCCCCGCAGCCCATGAAGAGCAGGCCCTTGTAGAGGATGTGCGCGAAGGCGTGCGCGCAGGCCCCGTTGATGGCCAGTTCCGTGCCGATGCCCACGCCCGCCACCATGTACCCCACCTGGCTGATGATGTGGTAGGCCAGAAGGCGTCTCGAATCGTTCTCCAGCACCGCGTAGACCACGCCGTAGAGGGCCATGCACACGCCCAGGGGCACCAGGATCTCCATGCCCGCGAAGCCCCTGGCCAGGGCGTAGACCGCCGTCTTGGTGGTGAAGGCGCACATGAACACCGAGCCGGTCACGGTGGCCTCGCCGTAGGCGTCCGGCAGCCAGGCGTGCAGGGGCGGCACGGCGGCGTTGAGGATGAAGCCAGCCAGGATCAGCCAGGTGTAGAGCTGGGGCGAGGCAACCCCGATGGGGCCGAAGGAGATGTCGCCGCCGGTGGCCTGGTAGCGCAGCACCAGCCCCGCCAGGAGGAGCAGCCCGCCCGCCGTGTGCACCAGCAGGTAGCGGTAGCCCGAGGCCAGGCTCTCCTTGCGCCCCCGGAACCACACCAGGAACACCGAGGAGAAGGCCATGATCTCCCAGAAGAGGAAAAGCACCAGGTAGTCGCCGCAGAAGATCACGCCCAGGGACCCCGCCACGTAGGTCCAGGCCGCCGAGTGCTGGGCGGGCTCCTCCACGTGCAGGCCGTAGATGGTGCCGATCACGCACATGAGCGTCATGATGTAGGCGAAGACCATGGAGAGGGCGTCCACGCGGCCGAAGGTGAGCGTCCAGTCCAGAAAACGCGTCACGCCGTGCACCCCGAAGTTGCCCTGCATGGAGAGCACGTCGGCGAAGGCCAGCACGGGCACGGCCACCAGGAAGGGCTTGCGCAGCGCCTTGGGGAGCATCGGCAGGATGACGGCCCCGACCAGGAGGATCAGCGAGGGGTGGATCCAGAGATCAGTCATCGTAGTAGTCCTCGCGGGTCATGATGCCCAGGTGGCCGTACCACTTGGAGACCACGATGATGAGCACGCAGGCCACGAAGCCGAACACGGCCCAGAAGCCCGGGATGCGCTCCATGAAGGTGTGGGCGTGCTCCTTGGAGACGAAGAGGGCGTCCCAGAGCACCAGGAGGGCCAGCAAGGCCAGGCAGGCGCGGATGGTGGTCCCCAGCCTGTCGCGGAAGAAGTCGATGAATCTGACGATCATCCTGTCACCGCCTTCACGAAGAGCATGAGTGAGTCGGGGAAGATGCCGATGTAGACCGAGATGGCCGCCGCGATGAGGATGGGGGCCACCATGGCCAGGGGGGCCTCGCGGATGCCCGCGTAGACCTCGCCCTCGGGGCGTTTGCCGAAGAAGGCCTTGTAGGTGACCGGCGCGAAGTAGGCCACGTTCAGAAGCGTGCTGGCCAGGAGCACCACCAGGATGCCCAGGGAGTGGGCGGGCATCTCCATGGCCCCCACCAGGAGCTTCCACTTGGTGACGAAGCCCGCCACCGGCGGCGCGCCGATCATGGAGAGCGAGGCCACGGCGAAGGCACCAAAGGTGAAAGGCATGGTGCGACCGAGGCCGCCCATCTGGGAGATGTATTTCTTGTGGGTGGCCACGTAGATGGCGCCCGCGCAGAAGAAGAGCGTGATCTTGGAGAAGGCGTGGTTGGCGATGTGCACGATGCCTCCCTGGATGCCGTCCACGGTGAGCAGGGCCACGCCAAGGATGATGTAGGAGAGCTGGCTCACGGTGGAGTAGGCCAGCCGCGCCTTGAGGTTGTCCTTTGTGAGGGCGATGATGGAGGCCGCCAGGATGGTGAAGGAGACGAAGTAGGCGGTGGGCCAGCCCACGTCCAGAAGCTTCATGAGGTCGGTGCCGAAGGTGAAGAGCATCACGCGCACGGTGCAGAACACGCCCACCTTGACCACGGCCACGGCGTGCAGCAGGGCCGAGACGGGGGTGGGGGCCACCATGGCGCCGGGCAGCCAGTTGTGGAAGGGCATGACGCCGTTCTTGGCGAAGCCCAGGATGCAGCAGGCGTAGAGGATGGTGGCCAGCACCCCGTGCACGCCGTGGGGCAGCATGCCCGAGTGGATGTCGTGGGCGAAGTCCAGCGTGCCGGTGAGCACGTAGATGGCGATCATGGCCGGAAGGATGAGCCCCTTGGCCGTGGTGGTCAGGTAGACGATGTACTTGCGCGCGCCGGTGTAGCTCTCCTCGTCCTGGTGGTGGGCGACAAGGGGGTAGGTGCACACGCTCACGATTTCGTAGAAGAGGTAGAGCGTGAAGAGGTTGTCGGCGAAGGCCACGCCCATGGCCCCGAAGAGCGCCAGGGCGAAGCAGGTGTTGAAACGCGTCTGGGCGTGCTCCTTCAAGCCCCTCATGTATCCGGCCGAGTAGAACACGGCGATGATCCAGAGGAAGGAGGCCACCAGGGCGAACACCATGGAGAAGGCGTCGGCCCGGAAGCTCACGGAGACGCCGGGCAGGATGGCGAAGAGGGTCTGGTGCAGGGTGACGCCCCGGCCCACGGGCGCGGGGGCCACGTCCGGGACCATGGAGACGATGACGGCGAACATCACCAGCGAGGCCAGGCAGGACCAGCCCTCGCGCACGTCGGGCCTGCGCCCGGAGACCATCACGAGCATGGCCCCCGTCAGGGCGGCCAGGATGGCGTAAAGGGGCCGGGCGGATTCGACGATTTCCATGGACATCCCTCCTACCCCCTAGCCCTTGAGGTCCGCCGGGGCGTCCGTCTCGATGGAGCGGAAGTCCCGGTAGACGGCGATGATGATGGAGAGCGCGATGGCCGCCTCGGCCGCCGCGATGGCCATGACGAAGAGCGCCACGATCTGGCCGGTGGTCTGGTCCGGGGCCACGAAGCGGCCGAAGGCCATGAAGTTCACGCTCGCCCCGCAGAGGATCAGCTCCGAGGAGATGAGCATGCCGATGAAGGTGCGGCGCAGGGCCATGCCGTAGAGCCCGAAGGCGAAGAGCAGGGCGCCCAGGACCAGGTAGGTCTCCAGGTGCTGGCTCAGGCCAAGGAGGTTCATTGCCTGTCCCTCCCCCGGCGCGCCAGAACCAGCGAGCCGAGCATGGCCACGAGCAGGACCACGGAGATCAGCTCGAAGCTCATGGAGTAGGTGGTGAGTAGCGACACGCCCACGCGCTCAAGGGTTCCTGGCGCGGGCTGGGCCGGTTGCTGATGCCATTGCGCGGTGGAGGCCGCGAAGAGCAGCGCCGCCGCGACGCCCGCGCTGCACACGGCCCCCGTGAGCGTGAGGAGTTTGCCCTTTGGCGACTCCGAGGCGGCCTCGGAGGTGTCGGCCAGCATCACGGCGAAGACGATGGTCACGCACACGGCCCCGATGTAGATGAGCACCTGCATGAAGGCCACGAACGGGCTGGAGAGGAAGTAGTAGAGCCCGGCCACCCCCAGGAAGCTGAGGGCCAGGCCCGCGACGGCGCGCACCAGCCTGCGCGCGCCCACCGCCACGCCCGCGCCGAAGAGCGCGGCCAGGGCGAACACCAGGAAGAGAACGCCCGCGAGGGCGTCCTGCGCGGAGCCGGGGGTGGTCATGGGCGCTCCTCCAGACGCTTGATGAGGTCGAAGCGGCAGTCGTTCTCGTCGAAGGCGGCGAGGTTGTAGTCCTTGGAGAACATGAGGGCCTCGGTGGGGCAGGCCTCCACGCAGAGGCCGCAGAGGCTGCACTTGGTGAAGTCGAGTTCGTAGCGGGTGAGGGACTTCTGCTTCTGGCCCTCGCGCTTCTCGCCGTCCAGGGAGATGCAGCCCGAGGGGCAGGCCTTCTGGCAGGCGTTGCAGACGATGCATTTGTTGGTTCCGGTGCGTTCGTCGAACACCAGGTCGATGTGTCCCCGGTAGCGCGGGGTCATGGGCACGGCCTCGTGGGGGTACTGGAGCGTGACCACGGGCTGGAAAAAGTACCGGATGGTGATGGCCATGCCTGCCAGGAGGCTCCACAGGCCGAGGGCGATGTCCCTGAAGTAGGCGTTCATGGCTACCACACCTTGAGAAGGGCGCTTGTGAGGATCAGGTTGGCGAAGGACAAGGGGATGAGCACCTGCCAGGAGAGGTTGAGCAGTCCGTAGAAGGTGGTGCGCGGGAAGGTCCAGCGGATCCAGATCACCGTGAAGATGATCGCGTAGAGCTTGATGAGGAACCAGTGCAGCCCCGGGAAGAGCCCGAAGGGGCAGCCCCACCCGCCCAGGAAGAGCACGGTGGCCAGGCTCGCGCCCACCACGATGTTGGCGTACTCGCCCATGAAGAACACGCCGAAGCCCATGCCCGGATATTCGGTGAAGGCCCCGGCGATCAGCTCGGATTCGGCCTCGGCCATGTCGAAGGGGGCGCGGTTGGTCTCGGCCAGCATGCAGGTGAAGAAGATCAGGAAGGCCACGGGCATGAGCGGGCTGGCCGAGAGGCGCAGCACGTTCCAGTGCCAGAAGCCCCCGGCCTGGGCAGCGGCCACCTCATGAAGGTTGAGCGTTCCCGTGATCATCACCACCGTGACCACCACCACGAGCATGGGGATCTCGTAGGCCACGTTCTGGGAGACCACGCGCGCCGCCGAGATCACGGCGTACTTGTTGCGCGAGCCCCACGCGCCCAGCAAAAGCCCCAGCACGTTCACCGAGGCGAAGGCGAACACGGCCAGCAGGCCCAGGTCCAGGTTTCTGGCGGCCAGGCTGTCGGAGTATGGGATGGTCACGAAGCTCATGACGGCCGGGGTCATCACCAGCACCGGGGCCACGCGGAAGAGGAAGCGGTCTGCCCCTTCGGGCACCAGGAGCTGCTTGCTCATGAGCTTGAGGCCGTCGGCCACGGGCTGGAAGAGGCCGTAGGGTCCCACTTCCTTGGGGCCGATGCGGCGCTGGATGTGTCCGGCCTCCTTGCGCTCCAGCCAGACCAGGTAGGCGGCGTTGAACGCTATGAAGCCGATGAAGCCCAGCAGGTAGGCGCCCAGGCGCAACAGTTCCGGATCAGGCATGGTCATGGCGCGTCCTCATGCTCAGCGGTCGATGTCCGGGATCACAAGGTCCAGGCTGCCCATCAGTGCCAGGGCGTCGGGCAGGAGCATGCCCCGGCAGGCCTCGCCGAAGACCAGCAGGTTGGAGAAGCAGGGCGTGCGCAGCTTGAGCCGCCAGGGCGTGCCGGAGCCGTCGCTCACGGCGCGGAAGGAGAGCAGCCCCCGGGCGGTCTCCACGGCGTGCACGTAGTCGCCCTTGGGCGGCTTCACCGACTTGGGGACCTTGGGGGCCATCACCGGGCCTTCCGGGAGGCCGTCCAGCGCCTGTTCGATGATGCGCAGGCTTTCGATGATCTCGTCCATGCGCACCATGTAGCGGGCCATGGAGTCGGCCTCGTGGTAGACGGGCACGTCGAAATCGAAGCGGTCGTAAACGGAGTAGGGCTCGTGGCGGCGCACGTCGTAGGCCAGCCCCGCGCCCCGGGCCACGGGGCCGGTGGCCCCGTACTTGCGGCACATCTCGGCGTCCACGAAGCCGATGTCCTTCAGCCGCTTCACCAGGATGATGTTCTTGGTGACCAGGGCGTGGTACATGGGCATGCGTTCGCGCATGCGCGCCACGAAGGCGCGCGCGCCGGGCACGAAGTTCTCGTCCACGTCGTTGTAGAGGCCGCCGAAGCGGAAATAGCAGTAGGTGAGGCGCGAGCCCGTGGCGGTTTCCAGGAGGTCGAGGATCTGCTCGCGGTCGTCGAAGGCGTAGAGCAGGGGGGAGAAGCCGCCCAGGTCCAGCACGAAGGCCCCGAACCAGAGCAGGTGGCTGGAAATGCGGTTCAACTCCGTCATGATCACCCGGAGGTATTCGGCGCGCTCGGGGACTTCGATGCCCAGGGCGCGTTCCACCAGGCAGCAGTGGTTCAGGTTGTAGGCCAGGGCGTGCAGGTAGTCCATGCGCCCGGTGTTGGGGAGAAACTGGGCCCAGGTGCGGTTTTCGCCCATCTTCTCGTGCATGCGGTGGATGTAGCCCAGCACGGGCTCTGCCTCGACGATGTACTCCCCGTCCATGACGAGCTTCACGCGCAGCACGCCGTGGGTGGCGGGGTGCTGCGGCCCCAGGTTCAGGACGAAGCGCTCGTCGCCGGGGCTCTGGGCAAGTTGGTTCATGCGCCGTAATCCTTGCGAAGCGGGTGGTAGTCGGCGTCCTCGGGCAGGAGCAGGGGGATCAGGTAGCCGTGTCCGGCGAAGCGGATGCCGAAGAAATCGTGTGTTTCGCGCTCATGCCAGTGGGCCACGGGGTAGAGGTGCTGGATGGTGGGCACTTCCGGGTGCGAGCGGGGCACGCGCACGCGCAGGGCCACGCGGTGCAGGCCCTGGCGGCAGCCGTCGCCCTTTGTCGGGTAGCGGTTGAAGTCGTAGACGGCCTCCATGGAGTCCTCCAGCACGGGGATCTCCGGTTCGGGGGCCGCCTGGGGCTCGGGTTCCGGCTCGGGCGCGGGCGGGGGCGTCTCTCCGGCGGCCAGAGCGGCCTCCACGGCGGCGTCGTGGGCCTCCTTGGCCGCTTTCGCCTTCTCGGCGGCGGCCTTGGCCTTCGCCTTGGCCTTGGCCTCGCGCGCGGCCAGGACCTCCTTGCGCAGGGCCTCCTGCTCGCCCAGCCAGTCGATGCCGGTGACGGTCTCCAGGAAGTAGCCCGCGCAGTCCATGATCTCCACGGCCTCCACCAGGGTTTCCGGGGCCAGGGCCGCCTCCAGATGGACTCCCTGTCGGGCGTGGTCCTTCACCGTGAGTTTCGCGCCGGGCAGCGCGGCGAGGCGTTGTTCGAGCTGGGCGGTGTCCATGTCAGGCGCTCTCCTGCTCGGGGGCCTGGGGGGCGGCGGTCTTCCAGGCCGATTCGGGGGTGACGCGGGGCCAGCGGCGCGTGCCGGTGAGCTTCTCCTCCAGCTTGAGGATGCCCTCGATGAGGGCCTCGGGCCGGGGCGGGCAGCCGGGGATCACCACGTCCACGGGGAAGAGCTTGGAGGCCCCCTCCACCACGGCGTACTGGCCCTTGAACACGAAGGGGCCGCCGGAGATGGCGCAGTTGCCCATGGCGATCACCCACTTGGGCTCGGGCATCTGGTCGTAGAGGGTCTGCACGGCGGGGGCCATCTTGCGGTTGATGGTGCCCGAGACGATCATCACGTCGCTCTGGCGCGGCGAGGGCCGGAAGACCTCGGCCCCGAAGCGCGCCAGGTCGAACCGGGAGGCCCCCGTGGCCATCATCTCGATGGCGCAGCAGGCCAGGCCGAAGGTCATGGGCCACAGCGAGTTGGCCCGGCAGAGGTCCAGCAGCCGGTCGAGCCGGGAGAATTGGACTACCGATTGGAGAACGTCTTGCGTTGCCACCGGAACACTCCCTTTTTCCATGCGTAGACGATGACCAGCGAGAGGATGCCCACGAAGAGGAACATTTCGACGAAGGCCTGCAGATCGCCCACGAGTCCGGGTTTGTTGTAGACCAGGGCCACGGGGAAGAGGAACAGCACGTCCACCGCGAAGGCCACGAACATGAGGGCGTAGAGATAGTACACCGCGCCGAAGCGTATCCAGGCGTCACCAATGGGCGGAATGCCGCATTCCACCAGCTGGAGCGTGCGGCCCACGGTGTTGCGCGTGGAACGCGGCGCCAGCAGATGGGCCACCACGAACGGCCCCAACGCGAAGCCGACGCCTCCAAGGAAGAAGGCTGCGATGTAGAGAAGGTCCAGGGTTTCCTGTTGCGTCACGGCGCATCGCTCCTTTGCTGCATTCCGTTGCGGAGGTTGAGCCCTGCAAACGGATCTTCATAAGCCAGAGCAGGATTCAGGCAACACGATTCCACGCGGCAATAACACTCTTGCCGGTCCGGTTCGCTTTCAAACGCCTTACAATCCGTGATCGAGATATGGGCAAGCGTCCGCCGGGTGCGTCGCATGAGAGAGCGCGGCAATGTCCGGCGCAGGGGCGCTTCGTCTTCTCAGCAGGAATTAAATGGAACCATGCACCAGGACCATGGGTTATGCAACAAGAATTTCGCATTTTTTCACAACCTTCCGTTTTGACACACCCCCCGGACAGACTGAAACAGTGACGTGCGTCGAGGCGGGCGAGGAGCGAAAGCCGTCCTGGCGAAGGCCCGAAGGTTGCTTCGGAAGGCCTCGCTCCAGGGCGTGCTGGCGCGGGCTGTGTTGGGATGATCCAATGGGCGTGACGCGGAAGGGCTGAGAAAAATCGCTTCGGCAGGCTTGGCCGAGGGGCGCGCGGGAGCGTGCCGGGGGGGGGCTCGCCGGGACGCGGGCACTGCAAAGCGGGCTCCCCGTGCGCGCGGGGAGGCGTGCGCACGCGAAGATCCGCTCGCGGTCGACTCCGGGAGCCGACGGGGCGCGTCAGGCGCGTCGCGCCGCGCCCTCCACCAGGTCGGCG
Organism: Fundidesulfovibrio magnetotacticus; assembly: GCF_013019105.1. Taxonomy (NCBI): domain Bacteria; kingdom Pseudomonadati; phylum Thermodesulfobacteriota; class Desulfovibrionia; order Desulfovibrionales; family Desulfovibrionaceae; genus Fundidesulfovibrio; species Fundidesulfovibrio magnetotacticus. Next base: position 156,835 of record NZ_BLTE01000008.1, on the reverse strand, counting down.
GCGAAGAGGGCCACGTCGGCGCGTCCGGACGTGAAGGCCCGGGCCAGTTCCCGTCCCGTTGCCGGGTCGGCGAAGCGCTCCAGCTGGGCGCGGAGCAGGGCGGGCAGGTCGTCCTGGCCGGGCAGGCCCGCGTCCAGGAGTCCGGCGCGGGCCAGCTCGAAGATGTAGAAGGGGCGCGAGGGGTTCATGTAGAGCGCGGGCACGCCCAGGATGCAGGCCTCCGAGGCGGTGGTGGCCCCTTCCGTGACCACGTGGCGCGCGAAGGCCAGGATGTGGTGGAAGTCCTCGGGCGCGATGGCCGGGGCCAGGGGGCGCAGTTCTTCGGGCGGGTTGCCCTCGGGCACCACGAGCACGCGGCCGCGCCCCTGCAGCAGGCGCACGAGTTCGAGCTTGGTCTCCAGGCTGGCCGTGCGGGCCGTGAGGTCGTGCCCGGCCTCCCAGGAGGAGAAGCGCACCACCGCGTAGCCCGCGCCGGGGTCGAGCCCGTAGCGGGCGGGCGCGGCCGGATCGGGCGCGAAGCGCGCCGGGTGCATGTAGGAGAGTTCGTGCAGGCCCGGGTAGCGCACCTGTTTGGAGCCCAGGTCGCGCGGGTAGCCCTGGGGCGTGGCGATCACGCTGGCCAGGGGGTGGCTCACACGGTTCTCCAGGCCAGCGGTGTCCGTGTCGTCGAAGACCACGCAGGGCCGCCCCGCCAGCCGGGCGGCCGGGGCGGTGAGCGCGCCGCCGATGGCCGCGCATGCGTCCACCCTCTCCCGAACGAGCAGCGGCACCAGGGCCAGGGTGCGCCGGGCCAGCTCCAGGGCCAGCCCCGCCGCGCCGGGACGCCTGCGCCCGATCACCAGGGCCGTGTCGCCCTGGGCGGCCAGGAGCCGGGCCACGATGGGCATGTCCCGGGAGGTGTAGAGCACGCGGTGGCCGCGTTCCCGCCAGATGGCTGCGGGGTTCCTGAAAAAATGCACGTGGCCGGGATGGCCCAGGTCCACCAGGATGTTCATGGGGCGCTCACTTTGGGCGTCGCCGTGCCCGGCGCATCGCCACGGACGCGGGGCCGGTCCGGGATGTTCGTGGGGTGTTCCCCAAGGGCGTCTCGGGTAGGCGGCCGGGCGCGGCCGGGTTGGCGGTCACGGCGCGAAGATCCCGCGCCAGGCGGCCAGCTGGCAGGTCTTCCAGGCGGCCTCGGCCCCGGCCGGTGGCCGGGCGGCGGGGTCGATCACGCCGGGGAAGAGGCGGCGGACATCCTCGAAGCTGCGCGCCGTGAGGGCGCGCCAGCCGGGCTCGGCCATCCACTGTTCGGCCGGGGTGGCGAAGCCCAGCTTGTCCTTGCGGCCCAGGATCTCCGGGATGGTGTAGCGGCCCAAGGCGCGCTTCTGAAGGAGCTTGGTCTCGCCCCGGTCGATTTTCAGCTCCTCGGGCAGGCCCAGGCAGTATTCCACCAGACGGTAGTCCAGGTAGGGCACGCGGGCCTCCAGGGAGAAGGCCATGGAGTTGCGGTCCTCCATGCGCAGGAGGTGTTCGAGCTTGAAGCGGAAGTGGGCGCAGAGGCTCTCGTTGAGGCCTTTGACCGCGAAGAATTCCCGGTAGATGCGGCTCTTCTCGATGTGGGCTTCGAAGAAGCCCCGGTCCACCAGGGGGCTGGCCTTGTGGAGGAGGGCCTTGCGCACGGGGCCGGGCAGGGCCTGGAAGGCCAGGGTCTGCACGGCGGAGAGGTGCTGGCGGCGCGTGAGCACGTGCCACAGCTCCCGGGTGAAGCGGCCGAGCTTCAGGCGTCTGAGCAGCCCGTAGAGGTTGAAGCCGTGGAAATACTGGTAGCCCGCGAAACTCTCGTCGCCGCCCTGGCCGTCCAGGAGCACGGTGACGCCGTGCTGGCGGGCCAGGCGCATCACCTCGTACTGGGCGTAAAAGGAGGGGCCGGTGGTGGGCTCGTCGTTGGCCCGCACGAAGTCGTGGAGGTCCGCCAGAGCCTTGGCGCCGGTGGGGAAGGTGCGCAGGCTCGCGAAGGGGAAGCGCCGGTTGAGGGCGTCCACGAAGCCGGTCTCGTCCACGGGGTGGCCTGGGTAGGCGGCGGTGAAGCAGGGGTAGCCCCGGGGTGCTTCCAGGCGCTCGAAGAGCACGCCCGTGAGCACGGAGGAGTCCAGCCCGCCCGAGAGGCACGAGCCCACGGGCACGTCGGAGCGCATCCTGAGCCGCGCCGCCGAGACGAAAAGTTCCTCCACGGCGAGGGCGGCGCGCTTCGGGTCGGTTTCGGTTCCCTTGCCCAGGTAGTCGCGCGGGTCCCACCATGCGTCGGTCCGCAATCCCGAGGCGTCGGCCGTGGCGCGGCAGCCCTTGGGGATGCGCCGGACGGACTCCAGGAAGGTTTCGTCGTGCACGTCGGTGCGGTTGAAGACCAGGAAGTCGAAGAGGGCCTGCTGGTCCACGCTCCGGGAGAGCCCGGGGATTTCCAGGAGGGCCTTGGTCTCGGAGGCGAAGAAGAGCGTTTCGTCCTGGCGGGCGTAGTAGAGGGGTTTGACGCCCATGCGGTCGCGGGCCAGGAAGAGCGAGCTGTCCCGGCTGTCGTAGACGGCGAAGGCGAACATGCCGTTGAGGCGGCGCAGGCAGTCCGGCCCCCAGTGGAGGAAGGCCGCCAGGAGCACCTCGGTGTCGGTGCGGGTGCGGAAGGCCCAGCCAAGTCCGGCAAGCTCCTGGCGCAGTTCGATGTAGTTGAAGATTTCGCCGTTGAAGACCATCTGGTGGCGGCCGTCCGGGGAGACGAAGGGCTGGCGTCCGTCGCGGGAGAGGTCGATGATGGCCAGGCGGCGGTGGCCCAGGGCGCAGACGCCGTCGGAGAACAGGCCCTCGTCGTCGGGGCCGCGATGTCGCATGGCCCGGCCGAAGCGGGCCACCAGGGCTTCGTGCTCCGGGGGCAGCCCGCGGGGATTGAACGCGCCGCTTATGCCGCACATGGTCTTGCCCGGCTCATTCGCCCCTGATCTCCCGCAGCTCCTCTTTCGAGGGGTAGCTCACGAGCACGGCGCGGCGTCTGCCGTGGAAGACGAACATCGCCCCGGCCGCCGCCGCCGAGGCCCCGCCCTCGGCAATGGCCTGCCGGAGGTCCTGGACCGTTCCGGCGCCTCCGGCCGCGATGACGGGGATCTCCACGGCGCGGGCCACGCTCTGGATCAGGGGGATGTCGTAGCCCTGCATGGTGCCGTCGCGGTCCACGCAGTGAACCATGATCTCGCCCGCGCCCGCCTGCTCCATGCGCCGGGCGGTCTCCACGGGGTCCTTGGAGACGGCCTTGGAGCCGCAGCGCGTGCGCACCTCGGGCTTGCCGAACCAGTTCTTCTTCACGTCCAGGCTCACGCACACCGACTGGCAGCCGAAGTCGCGGGCGATGGCGGAGACGAGGTCCGGGTTTTCCAGGGCGTGGGTGTTCAGGCAGACCTTCTCGGCCCCGGCCTCCAGGATGCGCCGGGCGTCCTCGACGCTCCGGATGCCGCCGCCCACGCCGAAGGGCATGAGGCACTGGTCGGCCACCTGCTGCACCAGTTCCAGGGGAGGCAGGCGGTGTTCGCGCGTGGCGTCGATGTCCAGGATGATCAGCTCGTCCACTTCCTTGGCGTCGAAGATTTTCACGGTGTTGATGGGGTCGCCAAGGTAGCGGTGGCCGGAGAAGCGCTCGCCCTTGACGAGGCCGCGCCCGGAGAGCAGCAGCACGGGGATGACGCGCGCGAGGAGCATCAGGCGCACTCCGCGAAGTTCTTGAGCATCTGCAGCCCGTGGTGGTGGCTCTTTTCGGGGTGGAACTGCACGCCGCGCACGTTGCCCTGCTCCACGGCGGCGGCGAAGCGCTGCCCGTAGTCGCACCAGGCGGCCACGTCGGCGGGGCGGTCGGGGAAGACGGCGTAGGAGTGCACGAAGTAGTAGCGCAGGGCGGGGTCGATGTCCGTGAAAAGCACGGAGTCGCCCCGGCGCTCCACCTTGTTCCAGCCGATGTGGGGGATGCGCAGCTTCTCGGGAGTCCGGGAGAAGTCGAAGCGTCGGGTCGCGCCCTGGATGAAGCCCAGGCCCGCTCCTTCGCCCTCCTCGCTGCGTTCGGTGAAGAGCTGCATGCCCAGGCAGATGCCCAGGATGGGCACGCCCCGGGCCAGCACGGCGTGGCGCAGGGCCTCCACCAGGCCGCGCTCGCGCAGGTTCTTCATGCCCGCGCCGAAGGAGCCCACGCCCGGCAGCACGAGCTTGTCGGCCCGGGCCACGTCCTCGGGGGAGTCGCTGATGCGGGCCTCGATCTTGAGCCGGTGGAACTTCATGAGCACCGAGCGCAGGTTGCCGAGTCCGTAGTTGACGATGACCACCATGGCGCGTCCCGGGGCTAGTAGATGTACTTGTAGTACAGGATTTTGGGCACCAGCCCCAGCTTGAAGCCCAGGGTGATGGGCGTCTTCAGGGCGCGCATGTAGGGGTAGAGCGTGGGGTAGTCCTGGAACGAACGGCGCGGCGCGGCCATGATGGCCTCGAAGTCTGCCATGGAGAGGCCCAGTTTCTCCATGGTGTACTCCACGATGTCCATGTTCAGCGGGTAGGGCTCCTCGCGCAGGATGCGCAGGGCCTCGGCGCGCACCATGGTCCCGGAGCGGATGCGCGCGGAGAAGGAGAGCTTGCGCTTGTCGATGCCGAACTTGAAGGGCAGCAGGTAGGACTGGAAGAACTTGGTGTAGAGCGACTCGTGGTGGTGGCCGCCGTAGTCTTCCCAGCCCACCTCGCGGGCGAGGAGTTCCCCGGCCTTCTTCTTGTCGTAGTCGAAGTAGTTGAGCAGCGGGGAGACTTTGATGCGCTTGAGGGCCATGTAGTAGAAGAGCCCGGGCAGGGAGAGCACCGGCACGCTCGTGCGCGACGAGCCCGAAAAGCGCTTGTGCACGCCGCGAATGTAGGAGCCCTCGAAGTAGGTCCACGTCTTGGGGACGATGCCCTCGGTGCGGAAGGAGTGGCCGATGAGGATGTGCTTCACGCCCTCGGCGTCCGCCATCTGGTGGAGCACGGCGTGGATGGCCATGTCCGTGGGGATCTCCGCGTCGGAGACCGAGGCCTTCAGGAAGGATATCTGAAGCTTCTTGAAGTCTTCCCAGTCCACCACGTGGGTGTGCAGGTCCACGTTGAGGCGGCTCACCGAGTTCTCGATGTTGCGTACCGCCACTTCGGAGTTCCAGCCGTTGTCGAAGTGCACGGCCAGGGGGCGCAGGCCCAGCTTCACGGCCTGATAGAGGGTGTAGGTGCTGTCCACGCCGCCGGAGACGCCCACGATGCAGTCGTAATCCTTGCCTTTGCCCTGGGCCTTCACGCGGTCCACCAGCTGCTCCAGGCGGCGCTGGGCCTCTGGCCCGGCGGGGTACTGGCGTTCCATTTCCTCGTGGATGCGGCAGAACTGGCAGACGCCCTCGTCGTCGAAGACGATCTCGGGGATGGTGGTGTCGTAGACGCAGCGGGAACAGACCCTGAGCCCCTCCGGGGCAACCGGAGCGGCGGAGGGCATCGTGACGGCGGCGGGAACGGCGGCGTTCAACGGGACCTCAGCTCGCGGCCTTGCGCACGACGGCGCAGACGATGTCCTGGTCTTCCGGCGTGAGATACGGCCCCATGGGCAGGCTGAGCACCTGGGCGCTGGCCTTCTCGGAGACGGGGAAGTCGCCCGGCTTGTGGCCCAGGCGGGCGAAGGCCGTCTGGAGGTGCAGGGGGCGCGGGTAGTAGACGGCCGTGGGCGCGCCCGCTTCCTTCAGGGCGGCCTGCAGGGCCTCGCGGCGCTCCGTGAGGACGGTGTACTGTGCCCAGGCGCTCCTGTACCCCCCGGGAATGTGGGGGGTGGTCACGCCGGTTCCGGCCAGGGCGGCGTCGTAGCGCGCGGCCGCGGCCTGGCGCAGCTCCACCTCGGCGGGGAAGGCTTCCAGCTTGGCCAGCAGGATGGCGGCCTGGAGGGTGTCCAGCCTGGCGTTCACGCCGATGCGCACGTTGTCGTACTTGTCCGTGCCCGCGCCGTGCACGCGCAGGGACTTGAAGACCTTGGCCAGTTCCGCGTCGTCGGTGAACACGGCCCCGCCGTCGCCGTAGCAGCCCAGGGGCTTGGCCGGGAAGAAGCTGGTGGCCCCCACGAGGGCCAGGGAGCAGGCCTTGCGTCCGTCCAGTTCGCCGCCCAGGCCCTGGGCCGCGTCCTCGATGACGGTCAGGCCGTGGGCCTTGGCCACGGCGTTGAGGCGGGGGTAGTCGGCGGGCAGGCCGAAGAGGTCCACCGCGATGACGGCCTTGGGAACGAGGCCTTCGCGGGCCTTCGCGGGCAGGGGGTGGGCCTTGGCGTCGCCGGCCTTGAGGGCCGTTACGGCGCGCTCCAGGGCGTCGGGGTCGATGTTGAAGGTGCGCGGATCGATGTCCACGAAGACCGGGGTGGCCCCGAGCAGGCTCACCACCTCGGCGGTGGCGATGAAGGTGAAGGGGGTGGTGAACACGGCGTCGCCGGGACCCACGCCCATGGCCATGAGGGGCAGAAGCAGGGCGTCGGTGCCCGAGGCCACGCCCACGCAGGCCTTGGTCCCCGCGTAGGCGGCCAGTTTTTCTTCCAGTTCGGCCACTTCGGGGCCGGAGATGTATTTGCCGTGGGCCAGGACGGCGTCCATGCGCTCGCGGATGCGGGCTTCGAGACGCCGGAACTGTTCCTTGAGGTCGACGAAGGGGATCATGGCGGGAGCTTCCTTTGGGCGCGTGCGGCGCGCGCACATCTAAGCCCGGCGCGCGGCCCGGGTCAAGTGCCGCCGGGGCGGCGGTCCCGCGCGCATTGACACGACGGGGACGATGAGGTCAAAGACCGGCCCATGCGAACCGATCGTGCAGTCCTGGAAGGCCTGTTCCGGCGACCCTGCGTCCACATGTGGCTCCAGGCGGCCCTGGTGGTGGCGGCCGGATCGCTCCTCGCGGCGTTCTCGGAGCGCATCTACGTGAACAACGGCCTGGGCTGGGACGGCGGGGTCTACGCCCATCTGGCCCTGCGCTTCGACGAGTTCCTGGCCACGGGCAAGCCGCCCTATCCGGTGAGCTATTTCCGCTACCTGCCCAGCGCGCTGGTGTTCCTGGTCATGAAGGCCTCGGGCGCGGCCATGACCGTGCCGGGGGTGATCGTCGCGTTCCAGGCGGTGAACATCGCGCTCTACGCCCTGATGGCCCTGGCCTGGAACGGCATTGCCAGCACCCTGGGCATCGGCCCCCGGGGGAGCTGGACGGGCTTCTTGTTCCTCTTCGTCAACTACGCGGTGCTCAAGTTCTCCTTCTACTACCCCACGCTCACGGACTCCCACGGTCTGGCCTACGCCACGTTCATGCTCTGGGCCTACGTGGCCGGTCGACGCTGGACGCTCGTGCTCCTCTCGGCGGCAGGACTCTTCGTCTGGCCCACGCTGCTGCCCGTGGGGGCGTGCCTGGCGTTTTTCCCGCGCAAGGACCTCTCCGGCGGGAAGCCCAGGCCCTGGATCGCCGGCCTGGTCGCGCTGGCGGCGCTGGCCGGTGCGGCGCGTCTCGTGCGCGTTGTCTGGGTCGAAGGCGTTGAGCAGGTGTTTTACACCATGTTGCCGCTCTCGTTCGCGCTCTCGTTCTTGTTTTTGGGCGCGCTGCTCTTCTCGGTGTGGAGCGCGCGGGGGCTCTTCGAGACTTCCCGGTCGCGCCGGGAGATGCTCCTGACGTGCGCGGGCCTGGCCCTGGCGGCGCTGGGGCTGGTTCTCCTGGACAGGCTCGCACCGGAAACCTTCGACACGTTGAGGTGCTACGCCCGGGAAGTTCTTCTGCACGGATCGCGCAGGCCCCTGGAGTTCCTGGTGGCCCACACGCTCTACCTGGGGCCGGTGTGGCTGGTGGCCCTGTGCATGCCTCTACGCGCCGGGGCGGGCGTGGCGCGTCTGGGCTGGGGCATGGCCCTGGCCGTGACGCTCATGGGCTTTCAGGCCATCAATCCGCTCACGCGCCAGTGCATCGTCATCCTGCCCTTCCTGACGCTTCTGGCCGTGCTGGCCCTGGAGGACCTGCGGCCCGGGAAGTGGTTCCTGGCGGGCTTCACCCTCCTGAGCCTGCTCTTCTCCAAGGTGTGGTACCGCATGAACTACAACGTGGACACCTCCGTCTCCGGCGAGGTGAACCCCGTGTTCTGGCCGCGCTTCACCGACAGCACCGGCTACTACATGAAAACCCCCGATTACGCCGTGCAGGGAGCCTTCCTGCTGTTCTGCCTAGCCTTCCTCTTCCTGTATTTCCGGACCGTTCCCCGCGCGCCGGAGGACAAAGCGTCCCAAGGAGGGCATCGTGCGCCCTGACCTGCTCGCCTTCCTGCGCTGCCCCGAGGACGGTTCGACCCTGGACCTCCTGCCCGTGGAATATTCCCAAGACAGGGAGCCCGGCGACGTGGCCTTCGGCCTGCTGCGTTCAGCCGGGGCCAGACGCTTCTATCCCGTGCTGGCGGGCGTGCCGGTGATGCTCCCGGGCAGCGTGCCCCCGGAGCTCCTGGAGCGCGCCTCCCTGGAGGGGGCGGACCGCGAAGCATGCCGGGCCTGCCTGAGCGCCCCGGGCGAGGGCTTCTCCTTCTCGGGCGAGTGGCGCGAATTCTTCGATCGCGGCGTCACGCGCACGTGGGGCTGGCTCACCTCGGAGCGGCTCTCCATGGCCCTCCTGGAGGCCGGCGTGGACGAGGCCTTCTTCCCGGGCAAGACCGTGCTGGACGCCGGATGCGGCCACGGCCTGCTCACTGGGGGCTTCGCCTCCCTGGGCGCGGTGACCGTGGGGCTCGACTACTCCGAATCGCTCTTCGCGGCCGAGGCGCGCAGGCGCTCGCCCGACGTGCACTTCGTGCGCGGCAGCGTGCTGGCCCCGCCCCTGGCCGCCGAGGCCTTCGATCTGGTCTATTCGAGCGGCGTGCTCCACCACACCCCGGACACCCGCGAGGCCTTCCGGCGCATCGCCGCCCTGGCCCGGCCCGGAGGGCTGCTCTACGTCTTCCTCTACCGCTGGACCCTGGAGCCCCTGCCCTTGGCCTACAACGCGGTCACCGAGGCCCTGCGCCTGGTGGTCAGCCGCCTGCCCGAGCGCTGGCAGCGCCGCGCCGTGGGGGCCTTCACGGCCCTGGCGGCCCCGGCCCTCAGGCTGGCGGGAGACTACCAGAAGCGCAGCCGCGACGAGTTCTTCGTGAGCGTCTACGATTCCATCACCCCCCGTCACGCCCGGCGTCACACGCCCACGGAGCTGGCCTGCTGGTTCTTCGAGAACGGCTACGGACCGGCGGCGCTCACCCACTGGGACAACCACAACGGCTTCGGCATGGCCGCCCGGCGCGACCACCAGGAGCGCACCCCGGGGGTCAACTACGGCCAGGAGCGCTCGGGGCGTCGTCGCTGGCGGTAGGGCTCATCCATGACCCAGGCGGACGATCCCAGGCCCGTGGTGGCGCACTTCGTGCGCAAGTCCACCCATTTCCGGGCCAGCTTCATCAAGAACCAGGTTGAGAGCCACCAGCGCTACCGCCCCGTGCTGGCCTTCCGGGAGTTCTCCCGGCGCGCGGACGGCGGCTTCGCCTCCTTCGACCTGGAGGGCTTCCCCTGCCTGGACCTGAGCCCCGGCCACTCCTGGCTGGAGGAGCAGCTCTTCCGGCGTCTCTTCCGCATCGGCCGCCGCGACGTGGACCGCGCCCTGGAGTTCCTGCGCGCCGGCAAGGCCCGCGTGCTGCACTTCCACTACGGCACCGACGCGGGCATGTACGCCCAGGTGATGCGCCGTTCGGGCCTGCCCAGCGTAGCCTCCTTCTACGGCTACGACTGCAGCTCGTTCCCGCGCATGCTCTGGGGCTACGGGGGGCGTTTCCTGCGCGCCACGGTGTTCCGGCACGCCACGCGGGTGCTGGCCATGAGCCGGGACATGGAGCGCCTGCTCCTGGAGGCCGGGTGCCCGCCGGAGAAGATCGTGGTGCACTACTACGGCACCGACGTGGACCGCTTCCTCCTGCCCGAGGACTTCGAGCGTCCCGGGCGCGAGGCCCCGGTGCTGCTCACGGTCTCCTCGCTCCAGCCCTACAAGGGTCACCTCTTCCTGCTGCGGGCCCTGGCGAAGCTCGCGGCCTCGGGCGGTCCGGACTTCCGCCTGCGCATCCTGGGCGACGGCGAACTGGCCGGGGAGATTCGGGACTTCGTGGCGCAAAACGGCCTGGAGGGGCGCGTGACCATGCTGGGCATGCTGGAGTACGCTTCCGGGGCCTTCATGGAGGAGTTCCGCCAGGCCGACGTGCTCTGCCACACCAGCGTGACCGCCCCCGGGAACGTGCAGGAGGGCATCCCCGGCGCGCTCGTCGAGGGCATGGCCTCGGGGCTGCCCGTTGTCTCCACCTATCACGCGGGCATCCCCAGCGTGGTGGAAACGGAGCGGACCGGGCTTCTGGCGCGCGAGTGGGACGTGGACGCCCTGGCCGACGCCCTGGCCCGGGTGCTCTCCTCGGCGGAGCTGAGGCGCTCCCTGGGCCGGGCCGCGCGCCGCCACGCCGTGGAGCATCTGCGGCTCCAGGACCGGGAAAGGCATCTGGAGGCGCTCTACGACCGGCTGCGCGCCGAAGCCGGGGACCCGGACGCGCCGCGCTGACACGCTCTTTCCGCCGTCGGCCCCGCGCCGTGGATCGCCTGCCCGGTGAACCCGGACGCGCCGCGCTGAACCTTCCTCACTCTTCCAGAAGCACCCGCTCGTAGGCCGGGACCACGGCCGACACGTCGAAGCGCGCCCGCACGCGTTCGCGCACGGCCTCGCGGTCGAAGGGGTGCTCCACGGTCCGCAGCAGGGCGTGGGCCAGGGCCTCGGGGTCGCCCGGGGCGGCGGTGAAGCCCGTTACGCCCTCTTCGACGATCTCGCGCACGCCGCCCGGACAGCGAAAGGCCGCCACGGGCGCGCCGCAGGCCCCGGCCTCCAGGAGCGTGTTGGGGAAGGGATCGTAGGAGGAGGAGAGGGCCACGGCCCGGGCCCGGGCCATGAAGGCGTGGGGGTTGGCCGCGAAGCCGGGCATGTCCACGCGGTGGGCGATTCCCAGGTCGCGGGCCAGGGCCTCCAGGGAGGGGCGCAGGGGACCGTCGCCCAGGAGCGCCAGGCGGGGGAAGTCGCGCGGCAGCAAGGCGTAGGCCTTGAGGAGAAGGTCGAAGCGCTTCTGGAGGGCGAAGCGTCCCGCCGCCGTCACGAAGGGTTCGCCGGGCAGTCCGGGGAACGCCTCGCGCCCGGCGCGGGCCACGCCGTCCACGTCCACGGGGTTGGGCAGCACGCGCATGCGCGCCGGGTCCAGCCCGTAGTCGCGCACGAACTCGTCCTTCATGTCCAGGGACTGGCAGACCATCAGGTCCAGGACCGGGTAGACCCGGCGCGTGAGGGCGTCGAAGAGCCCGGGGAAGCGCAACTCCTGGTGGGAATGGCTCAGAAGCGACGTTTCGCGGCCGATGAGGCGCGTGCCCCGGGGCAGGAAAGGCTTGCACAGGCCCAGGAGCAGGTTCAGATGGCTGTGGGTGGCCATCACGGCGTGGGGGCGCACGCGGCGGATCAGGCGGATCATGGCCGGGGGGGCGGTCGCGTGGCTCTTGCAGGCCATCTCCACCACGGGGAAGTCCGGGGGCAGGGCGTCGCGCAGGGGGCCCCGGCGCACGGTGAGGGCCAGAAGGGGCTCGATCTTCGCGCGGTCCAGGCGCGGCAGGAGCACGGTGAACACCCGTTCGGCCCCGCCGATGTCCAGGGAGGGGATGAAGAAGAGGATCTTGCGGGCCATCAGGTCGTGTTCTCCCGGGCGCTCCGGGCCAGGGAGGCGTAGAGCGCGGCGTAGTCCCGGGCCACGCGGTCCCAGGAGTGGTCCCGGGCGAAATCGAGGCGCGCGCGCAGCGCCTCGGGGGTGTCTGGGGCGATGAGGGCGTCGTGCAGGGCGCGGGCCATGGCGGCCTGGTCGCCCAGGGGGCAGACGCGGGCCACGCCGGGGTGGGCCACGTCGCGCACGCCGGGGGCGTCGAAGCAGACCAGCGGGAGCCCGGCGGCCAGGGCCTCCAGGAGCACGATGCCGAAGGTCTCCAGAAGCGAGGTCATCACGAAGACGTCGGCGGCCTTGTAGAGGTCGAGCAGGGCGTCGGGGGGCAGGGAGAAATCCCTGGGCGGCGCGCCCAGCTCCTCCACCAGCACCAGCCTGCGGCGACGCTCCGGGGCCAGGGCCTGGGCGTCCAGGGCCGAGACGCCGCGTCCGGCCACCAGCCACCAGGCGTCGTGCCCGGCGTCCAGGAGCCCGTCCAGGAGCGCGGGGATGATCCGGTAGTTCTTCTTGGGGTGGTTGCGCCCCACGGTGAGGAGCACTTTGGCGTCGCGGGGGATGCCGTGGGCCTCGCGCACGGCCTGGCGGTCGCGGGGGGCGGCGAGGCGCTCCACGTCCACGCCGTTGGGGATGCGCGCGATGCGCTCCCCGGGCACGCCCAGGGCCAGGTATTCGCGTGTCACGGTCTCGCTGATGGCCACCAGCGCGTCGTAGCGGGGGTAGCCGCGCTCGATGAGCCGGGCCAGCTCCGGGTCCAGCCGGTAGCCGTAGCCGATGTCGGGCTCGGCCTGGATGTCCTCGCCGGAGCAGCGCAGCACCGCGGGCACGCCCAGGCGGGCGAACAGTCCGGAAAGATAGGCCCCGTAGGGGTAGCCTCCGTTGACCTGCCAGACGTCGTAGCGCAGGCGCAGCTGCTCGGCGGCCACGAAGGCGCAGGCGGCCCACTTGCTCAGGGGGTAGGTCTGGCGGACCTTGTAGAGCCGGGGGAATGCGCGCAGGCGGTAGGGGGGCCGGAAGGGCAGCCGCCCCGGGCCGCAGCAGTAGAGGCTGACGTGGTGCCCGGCCAGGGCCAGGCGCTGCGAGACGTTGTGCACGCAGACTTCCAGGCCGCCCAGGCTGTCGGCGAAGTGGTGGCAGAGTTGGGCGATTTTCACGGTGCTTGCCTGGGGTGGGCTTATGGCACAGCCCCAGCGGGGTGTAAATCGCGGACGTTCTTGACACGGGGCTGGGCCCTGGCAGATAAGGCGGCGGCTCGCCGCCCGGGCGTCGACGTTCCGTCCGGCACCAATCCGACCTGCATGGAGAGACAGTTGTCCGCGTCAAGCCGCATGAATGTGACGTGGGGCGTCGCATGCCTCGTGGTCGCCGTGTACTACGGCGTTGTGGGATTGTCCTATTCGGGAACATATCAGGGCGGGGAAAACTCCGGCAAGTTCGAGGTGTCCGCCGAGGTGTTCAAGCGTTTGCTTTTCACGGGGGATGTGGAGGGGCTCAACGACTATTTCGAGAGTCACTACGGCCTGAAGAGCGACATCCTCCGCAATGGCTGGGCCTCGGCCATCACCGACCAGCATTTGCCCTATTTCACCTATCTGGCCCTGATCAAGCTGACTTCCGACCACCCCCTGACGCTCCACTTCTTCCTGGGCGTACTCATGTTCCTGTCCGGGCTCCTTTTCCTGACCCACGCCCTGGCCCCGCCCGACAAGCCCTTCTACTTCCTGGTCGCGGGACTGACCCTGAGCCCCTTCATAATCTTCCACGCCTGGATTTACGATGCCCACGCCCTGCAGGTGTTTTGCGCCTGCGCCGGGCTCTGGCTCTTCAGCGTCAGGCGTTTCTATTGGGCGTTCTTCATGACGACCCTGGCTTTCTTCGCGCACCGCTCCGCCTTGCCCCTTGTGGGCTGCCTGGGCCTGTATCTCCTGATCCGTGAGCGCAGGAACTGGCGGGTCTGCCTGGCTGCAGCGCTGGGCGGACTCTCGGTCTGGGGGCTCATGGAACTTCTGATGTTCGCGCTGCGTGCAGCCGACGGCAGCCACAACCTCTTGGTGCACACCACCTACGCGCAGCTCTTTCTGGGCAGTTTCACGGCTGCGGTGGGCGACTACGCCCGAGTCGGCGGTCAGGTCTCCTACGTGAAGAACCTCTTCCTGCTTATGCCGCTGGGAATGGCCGGGGTCTTGTGGGTCCGCAGCTGGTTCCAGGCCGTGACGACCATTTTGCCCCTGGCGCTGTTCTTCTACGTGGGGCACGGGGAGTTGCCCTCGGCCATGCGGGTGCTCCTGCCGTATTTCGTGTTCGGCCACGCCTTCTTTTGGCTGCGTCTGCTCGAGGTACGGCCCGGCTGGGTGAAGAGGGCAGGCCTTGTCCTGGTGGGCTTCGCGGCGATTCTTTCCGCGTCCTATCTGGCGGTGACGTCCCAGTGCATGAACTTGGCCGAGGGCCGGGGCGAACCCGTGGCAAAGGTCGACACGTCCCCCTCACTTCCCATCGAGAACGCCAGGCTCTTCTGGAATCTGAGGCGCTTCCATCCGATCGTGCCAGACGCGCCCGTCGTCTATACTTTGCGCCCCCTGAACCGTCTGGAATTGCCCAATATCCCGGATCCCAACGGCATCCTGCCCAACCTGGCGTTCATGCTCGTGGGGTGTTTTTTCCCCCAGGATTCCCTGTCCGCGCTGGGGTCGCTCACACCGCAGCCATCTATTCCATTTCTCGAAAGAAGAGCCGCAAGCCCGGTCGGGGAGCAGCCGCAATGAGCGCCATCCGTGCCGCGGCCTCGCAAGCCGTGAAGAACAGGCCCACAGCCGTGGTTCAGGTGGACGTGGACTCCTACGACGTCATCGCGCGCGCATACGGGTTGCCCGGGGTCCAGGACGGCCCGGACCCGATCATCGCCCGGGCCATGCCCGTCTATCTCCAACTTTTCGCGTCCTTTGGGGTGCGCGCCACCTTCTTTGTCGTGGGGCGCGACCTGGAGAACGAAGCCAACCTGCCCTTCCTGGCCGCCGCCCTGGAAGCCGGGCACCGGGTGGCCAACCACAGCTATTCCCACAGCGACTTCGCCGAGTGTGACGCCCTTGCCAGGCGCGAGGAGGTCGCGCGCGCGCACGAGGCCATCCTGGACCGGCTCGGCGTGGCCTGCTCCGGCTTCAAGGCCCCTTGTTACGCCACCGATCCGGGCCTGGTCCGCGTCCTGGAGGAGCTGGGATACGCCTACGACTCCTCCATGATCGCCACAGTGATCTCTCCCGTGGTGAAGACCTACTACCGCCTGCTGCTGCGCAAGCCCATCCACCCTGCCAACTGGGGCTATCCAGCCCATCTGCTCTCTCCGCGCGACCCTTACCGTCCCAGCCCCGGGCGCATCTGGCGTCCCGGCGGCGCGGGCCTTCTGGAAATTCCCGTGACGACCATGCCCCTTTGCAAATTCCCAATCCACTTCTCCATGGTGAACATCCTCGGCAGCGGCCTGTTTAAGGTCTTCGACGCCCTGGAGGGCCTGACGGGGGGCGGCTTCCTCAATTACGCCTTCCATCTCGCGGACCTCGTGCCAGACAACGCCCTGCCCGCGGCCTTTTATGCGCGTCCTGGGCTGCGCAGGCCGCTGCCCTGGCGTGAGGAACAGGCCCGTGAGGTACTCCGGCGCATCGTGCGGCGCTACGCGCTGACCACAGGCGAAGAGCTGGCGGGCTCCCGCTCCGGCGCGGCTTGACAAAAGAGCCTCGGCGGGGGATTTCTCCTCCGCGCCCAGCGGCCCAACCGGAACCCCCGCCAACCCCATGAACATCCTCGTCCTCACCTCCAGCTACCCCACGGCAGCCAGCGAGACCGCCAGTCCCTACGTTCTGGAACTCTACGAGCACCTGGCGCGTGAGGGCCACGAGGTGCACGTGGTGCTGCCGCACTACCCGGGAGGCCCCTCCCGCGAAACGCGCGGCGGAGTGCACCTGCATTATTTCCGCTACGGCCCCGACAGCTGGGAGACCCTCTGCTACGGCTCGGGGATTCCCGAGCGCATCAAGCGCTACTGGCGCTACAGGCTCCTGTTCTGCCTGTTTTTGCCCTGCCAGTTCTTCGCGGCCCTGCGCCTGTGCCTGATGCGCAAGGTGGACGTTGTTTCCTGCCATTGGCTCCTCTCGGCCCTCACGGGGATCATGCTCAAGCTCGTGCTGCGCAAGCCCGTGGCCCTGACCATCTACGGGGTGGAGCTCTTCATGGCGAGGCGTTCGGGCCTGCTGCGCAAGGCCTGCGAGGCCATCTTCCCGCGCGTGTCGGCCCTCATCACCATTTCCACGCCCAACATGGAGCTCTTCAAGGCGTTCGACCTCGGCAAGGCCCGCCTGGAGATGATTCCCGTGGGGCCGCAGACCTCCATCTTCACCCGTGGCGTGACCCTGGACGCCATGGCCCCGGCCAAGTCCTTCACCCGCGAAACCGGAGCACGCCTGCTCTTCGTGGGGCGGCTGGTGGAGCGCAAGGGCGTGGTCTACCTGCTGCGCGCTCTGCCAGAGCTGCGCAAGGCGATGCCCGGCGTGGTCCTGGACGTGGTGGGCGACGGCCCCGAGCGCGACCCCCTGGCCCAGGAGGCCAAAAGGCTGGGCGTGGACGACATCGTGCGCTTCCACGGCTTCATCCCGGCCAAGGAGTTGGGAAAGCTCTACGAGCAGGCCGAGGTCTTCGTGTTCCCCTCCATCGTGGACTCCAAGGGGGATACCGAGGGGCTGGGCATCGTCACCTTCGAGGCCTGGGTCTACGGCGTGCCCGTGGTGGCCGGCGACGTCGGGGGTATCCTGGACACGGTGCTGGACGGGCGCACAGGGCTGCTCGTTCCCCAGAAGAACGCCGAAGCCATCGCGGCGGCCGTGCTGCGCCTTGCCGACGAACACGGGCTGTCCGCCTCCCTGGTGGCCAGAGGCCAGGACATGTTGCGCACCGTGTTCAGCTGGAAAAGCATCACCAAGGCCCATGAAGACCTCTTCGAGTCCCTGCGTGCCCGCTAGCCCACGCGACGAGCGTTCCCCCGTTCCCGGGGATGTTCTGGAACGCTACTTCGAGCTGCACGCCCCGGAGCTGCAGACAGCGAACCTGCGCGAGCGCGTGCTCATCGAGCAGCGCAACCTGGCCAAGCAGGACGCCATCGTGGACCTCGTGCTGGACAGGCTGGGGCCGCTGGACCGGCCCGCCCGCGTGCTGGACATCGGGGCCGGCGTGGGCTCCATGCTGCGGCGGATGTCCCAGCGCGGGCTGCAGGCCCACGGCGTGGAGCCCTCCGTGGAGCAGTGCCGCCTGGCCATGGCACACCTGCCTGCTGGAAAGGCCGGGCTGGTGAACGCCGTGGGCGAGCGCCTGCCCTACAGGGACAACACGTTCGACGCGGTGGTTTCCATGTCCGTGCTGGAGCACTGCAGGGATCAAAGGCTCATGCTGTCGGAGGGCGTGCGGGTGCTGAGGCCCGGGGGCATCTGGTATCTGGTGTTCCCCAACTACCTTTTCGTCTGGGAGCCCCATTACGACCTGTTCTGGCCGCCCATGCTTCCCAGGGCGCTCAAGACATTTTATGTGCGGCTGCGCGGGCGCGATCCGCGCTACCTGGACGAGCTGACGTTCACCACGCCCGGGTCCATGCGGCGGCTGCTCCAAGGGCTCCCCGCGCGCGTGGAGGACCTGGGCCTGGACCTCTTCCTGGCGCGGCTGCGTAGCACCGAGACCATCTCCGTGCCTGCCCTGGCGCGCATCGTCGGAACTTTGCGTGCTTTGGGGGTGCTCAAGCCCCTGGAGTGGGCAGCAAGGCTCGGGGTCTACCATCCGGTGGTCTGGATAATTCACAAATTGGAGACAGCCTGAAGGGACTCATGAGCACCACTTATTGCTGCGTTTACTGCCGGGGGTCTGTCGGCGAACAGGGAGAAGGATTGCGTTGCGAGCGCTGCGGAGCGGACTACCCCGTGCGAGCAGGTATCCCGGATTTCCTGCCCAGGCCCGGACGGCCCAACGCCACGGGTGTGGACACCGCCGAGTTGGCCGCAACCGTGGACAACTACGACGCCATCCACGACGCAAGCCTGTTCAACGTGTCGGTGGAGATGCGCGAGGCGGTCTCACGCGTGCGCCCCCAGGACGGCCAGCGCCTTTTGGACGCTGGTTGCGGCATGGGCCTGCTCTTCGACCACGTGCCCGCCGGGTGTCACAGCGTGGCCCTGGACGTTTCCCATGTGGCCCTGGACAAAACACGCGCGCGCCATCCCCACGTGCGGACGGTGCAGGGCATGGGCGAAGCCTTGCCCTTCCCGGAGGGCTCCTTCGACTTGGTGTTCTCCATGGGCAGCCTGGAACACTTCATCTCCCCCGAAAAGGGTCTCGAAGAGTTCAGCCGCGTGCTGGTCCCCGGAGGCAGGGCGGTGCTTCTGCTGCCCAAGAAGGCTTTCCTGCTGCGCAACGCCATTCATTATTACATCTACCCCAACTTCCACCCTGTGCAGTTTGTCCGTCGCGCCTTGCTGCGCTTGCGTCGCTTCGGGGGCATGCACGTACAGATCAGGGACCGGCACTTCACGCGCCCCGAACTGGTGGCCTTCCTTCGTGCCTCGCCCCTGGCGGTGGAGGAGGTCCTCGACGTGCCGGGCACTGTGCCCAGCGCGCTAGCCTACGTTTACCTGGCCGTGCTGCGTAAGGCCGGGGGCTAGGGGGCGAAGTGGGATCCCAGGCAGGAGAAGGCCGCGCCCAGGGAACGGGACGCCGGGTCCTGAGGTGGGTCCTGCGGCTGTCGGGGCTGGGACTCATGGCCCTGGTTGTCTCCCGGCAGGACCTGCGCGCCATCGGATCCATGCTTATGCACCTGGACGCGGCGATGCTCTTACTGGGGCTGCTGCTCACCCTGGCCATGATCGGTGTGCGGGTGGCGCGTTATCACCTCCTGCTGCGCTGCCAGGGCTTGGAGATCGCTCTGGGCGCGTCGGTTTCGATATTCTTCAAAAGTTCCTTCTGGGGGCTGGTCAGTCCGGCCAGGATGGGAGAGGTCATCAGGGTCACATACCTCAAAGGCCATGGTGTCTCCTTTCTCCAGGGAATCAACAGCGTGCTGATGGATCGCCTGTTGGACTTGGCAGCCTTGGCCGTGGTGACACTGCTCTCCACGGTGTTTCTCGCCACGGAAGACGACCATGGCCTGATCACTCTGACGGTGGCTTCGTGCCTGCTGGGCCTAGGGGGCTGGGGGCTCCTGGAACTGGGTCGGCCCTGGCTGAAGAAGTTCCTTGGCGGACGAAGCATTATGGGCGTTTCGGCCGGGCTTCTGCTGGATAACCTCTTTAATACCCGGCACAAACTCGCCCTCCTGGCCATGAGCGTCGGGCAATGGCTTGTTTTCCTCCTGGGGATGCTGGCCATGACCTCGGGGCTCAATCTTAAGGTTTCTATCTCCATGACCTGTTTCGCCACGATGACCTCTCAACTGGTGGGGATGCTGCCGGTTTCCGTGGCCGGCATTGGCACCCGGGACGTCTGGCTTGAAATGCTCTTCGCCCAGCAGGGGTTGCCCACCGAGTGGGCGGTGCTCTTCTCCTCACTGATTCTCGTGAACTACCTGTTCTACTTCGCGGTGAGCGCGCTGTGGCTGTTCCTCCCCTCCGGGGAGCCGCACGGCCTGCCCCGGAGGGAGCAGACTCCATGAGCCTGCCGTCCTTGCGTCAGCTCCTGCGCGCCGTGCTCACGCACTCCTCCGCCGCCCGCCGGTTGGCCGTGGACCTGGCGTCCATGGTGTTCCGCGCCCAGGCCCGAGCCCGTGCGGAACTGGTCCACGCCCCGTTCACCCTCTACAACATCGAGCTGACCAACCACTGCCCCATGCGCTGTGTCATGTGCCCCCGGACGCACGCCATGACCAGGCCCAAGGGGGTCATGGAATTCGCGCTCTTCCGGGAGGTCGTGGATCAACTCGTGGCCCAGGCCCCCAAGGGGCTCTTGGCCTCCCAGCCGGTTTGGCTGCACCATTTCGGGGAAAGCCTGCTCCATCCGGAGTTGGACCGCTGCGTGGCCTACGCGGAGTCCCGGGGCTTGCGCACCGGACTCTCCCTGAACCCCCTCCTGCTCAGCGAGGACAAGGGGCGGGCGTTGCTCAAGGCTGGGGTCTCCACGCTGTACTGTTCCCTGGACGGCCACGACGACGCGAGTTTCGCCGCCATCCGGGGCGTGAAAGAGGCCTACGAGTCCTCGGCGGCCAACCTGAGCCGATTCCTGGAGATCAGGCAGGAGCTGGGGGCCAAGGCCGAGGTCTTCGTCTCCATCATCGACTTTGAGCTCAACGCCGCCAGCGTGGAACTGGCCCGGCGACGCTGGAAGGACGTCCCAGGGGTGCGGGCCGTGTACGTTAAGCCCTTCACGCCCTGGGACGGCAGCGTGGAGGCCATATCCGAAATCTCGGGCAACGCCTCGGCGGCGGTACTGGATTTCACGTCCAAAGGCCTGGTCACCTGCCCGTATCCCTGGCGTTCCATGACCGTGGCCTACAACGGCGACGTGCTGCCCTGCTGCTTCGACTTCGACGGCAAGTACGTGCTAGGCAACATGGGCTCGGCCTCGCTGGCCGAGATCTGGAATTCACCCCGGATGATCGCGCTGCGCCGGGAGTTCCTGGCCAACAGGGTGTGCAACCCCCTGTGCGCCCGCTGCGGCGAGTTGCGGACCATAACCATCTGAGGGCATGAGCCATGCGGTTCCACGGATTCGATGCCCTGCGCGTGTTCTTCTGCGTCTGTGTCTCGTACTGGCATATCGTGGCCGCCCCCAAGGTGACCCGGTTCGCCCCGGACATTCTCCAGGGATTCGTGCCGACGGGCACGGACATCCTGTCCATGAACCTGTTGCTGCTGGCGGTCCCGGTGTTCATGCAGGTGTCGATGTTCCTGTACGTTCTCAACAGGGAGACCAAGGCGGACTATTTCCCCAGGCGCATGCGCCAGCTCTTCATCATGACGCTGTTCTGGGCCACGGCCCACAACATCATCCTGGAAATGGACGTTCGCCTTTTTCTCGTGAGCCTGCCCTATTTCCTGGGCTACCTGATCAGCACGAACACATCGTTCTATTTTTTGGTTTCACTCATGATTTGGACTGCTGGGTACGAGGCCGTACGCCGCGTCTTTCCGGCGGGAGAGCTCTCTGCCGCCCGCGCCACAGGGCTCTGGGTCGCTTCGATGCTTGTGATGCTGGCTGCTCCCTGGTTCTTCCAGGGCGTCTTGCAGCTGCCGTACTATTACTGGAATCCGATGACGTTCATCCCGTACCTGTTCGGAGGAATTCTGGTGCGCAGCCTTCTGGACAACGGGACGCTGGATGACGCCTCCCGCGCGGGGCGCGTGGTGGGCTGCCTGACGGCGCTCTGGCTTGTACTGTCCGTCCTGGAGTGGGTGTTCCTGTCCAGGATCGCCTGGCCAGGCTATCCGGACAAGTACATCATGCCGCCGTATGCAAGGGCCTCCCTCTGTGTAGGGGCGCTGGCCATCGTCTGCGGCGCGATGGCGTTCTTCAGGAAACACCATCCTCTGCTGGAGCGACTCGCCGGGTTGTCGTTCGGCGTGTTCTGCCTTCACTTGCTCTTGAATCATTGGCTTGCGCCATTCTTTTCCATGTTCGCGGTGACCGACAAGACGGTTCAGTACGTCCTTGTGCTGATGCTGAGCTTCGCGGTAACATACTGTCTGAAGCGGTATCCCTGGCTGGTGTGAACCATCCGGGGTGTCGCGGGGTCCTCAGAGACACGCCAAGGGAGCAGCGATGCGCATCGTCTTCATTTCAGAAGTGGACGTCCACGGGAGCTTCAAGAACCTCGGCGTGATGTGTCTTTCCGCCATGCTCAAGGCGCATCGCCATCAGGTACGCTTGTTCCATGCCGAGGACCCCAACCTCGAACGGGAGGTGCTCACCTTCGCACCACAGATCCTGGCCTATTCCGTGACCACCGGGACCGAGGCGATCTATCTGGAGCTCAACCGGCGGCTGCGGGGCGTGCTCCCGGCCGGTGTGCATTCGCTCTTCGGGGGGCCGCACCCCACCTTCTTCCCGGAGCTGGTGCACGAGCCCGGCGTGGACATGATCTGCCGGGGCGAGGGCGAGGAAGCCCTCCTAGAGCTTGTGGAGCGCATGGAGGCCGGGCGGGACTGGCGCGACGTGGCCAACTTCTGGTTCAAGGACGAGGCAGGGGTCATCCAGAATCCCTGCAGGCCCCTCACGGCCGACCTGGACGAACTGCCCTTCCCGGACAGGCGGATCTACAAGCACATCCCCAACGTCATCGGCAATATTGAATTCGTCATGGCCAGCAGGGGATGCCCCTTCGATTGCTCCTACTGTTTCAACCACCAGCTGCGTGAACTCTACGGCAAGAACCTGATGCGCGTGCGCTCCGTGGACAACGTCATCGCGGAACTGGCTTCCATTCGTTACTATAATAAGAACATCAATTTCTTCTTTTTCATCGACGACCTTTTCCCCGTGAAGACGGAGTGGTTGCGCGAGTTCAAGCAGAAGTACCTGGAGCTGATCAACGTTCCCTTTGGGGTCAACTGCAGGGCGAACTTGGTCAAGGACGAGAATGTACGCCTCCTCAAGGAGGCGGGGTGCCATTCGATCACCATGGCCATCGAGAGCGGCAACGACGCCACGCGCAACGACATCCTCTGCCGGGCCATGTCGCGTGAGGCCATCGTCCAGGCCGCGGCCACGGTCAAGCGCCACGGCATCTTCCTGCTCACCCAGAACATCCTGGGCAACCCCGTGCCCGACAGCTACCGCGACGCCTGCGACAGCCTGGACCTGAACGTGGAGGTCCAGGCCGACTTCGCCTGGTCGAGCCTGCTCAATCCCTACTACGGCACCAAGATCTGGCAGTACTGCCTGGACAAGGGCTACGTCGACGAGAGCGTGAAATTCCCGCCGTCCTATTACGCGGACACCCCGCTGCGCCTGGCGGACAAGGAGCGGATCAGGAACCTTCAGGCCCTGTTCGCCCTGATGGTCGGGTTCCCGTTCCTGGCCAGGCACCGCGATGTCCTGACCAGGCTGCCCCTGCTTCGGCTCTATCTCCTGCTGGGCCGGGCTTGGAAGGGCTACAAATACATGGAACGCCATGCCATGAAGGGGCTGGGGCCATGGCGCATCCTGGGCCTGGCCTGCAAGTACATGCTGCGCAGGGGCTGGTAGAGGGCCTACGCCATCGCCCGCAGCCGCTCCACGTACTGCGCGTCGATCACCAGTGTGCCCGCCTGGGCCAGGATGTCTCGCGAGGCTCGCTCGCGCGCCTCGGGCGTGAACTCCAGGCAGTCCCGCACGGCGCGCGCCCAGGCCTCGGGGTCCAGGGGGCGCACGAAGCCGTTCACGCCGTCTTGCACCCAGCGGTCGAAGACGCCGGGGATGGAGTTGGTCACGCAGGGCGTGCCGCAGGCCAGGGACTCCAGCACCGGGGTGCCCAGGGCCTCGTAGGTGCTGGGCATCAGGTAGGCGTCGGCGGCGCGGTAGAGGTCTTCCGGGTGCTCCACGAAGCCCGGGCGCAGGCTCACGCGGTGCGAAAGGCCCATGGCGGCCGCGTCGCGTCCGATCTCCCGGAAGTAGGCCTGCTGGCGTTCGGCCAGGGGGCCGGAGTCCACCAGCGGCCCGGCCAGCAGCAGCCGGAAGCGCTCCGGCAGCCGGGCCAGCACGTCCAGCAGGAAGCGCTGGTTCTTGAGCTTGCGGAACTTGGCCACGTAGACCAGCAGCGCGTCCCCCGGGGCCATGCCGGGCCAGGCCTTTTCGCGCAGGGCCTCGCGGCCGGCGGGGTCGAAGCGGTGGCGCGCCTCGTCCACGGGGTTGGGGCGGCACCAGATGCGCTCCTCGGGAATGCCGTGGCGGCGGCACATGTCGGCCAGAAGCGGCGAGATGCACACCATGAGCGAGCGCCGGGGGAAGCCCGGCCCCAGCAGCCGGGAGACGAGCCAGGGCTCGTACTGGCGCGGGTCGTCGGCCAGATTCACCAGCTCCACCAAGCAGGGCTTGTCCTTGAGCTTGGCCCAGGTGAGCGCCGCGGCCGTGACGTGGTTGTTGCCGAAGACGTGGAAGACGTCGAAGCCCGCGCTCCTGGGGGCGAGCCAACGCCAGACGGCCGTGGCCTCCAGGAGGTAGTCGGCGCGGGAGGCGGCCACGTTGAAGAGGTAGCGCGCGCGGGAGACGGGGCGGTCCTCGCCGGGGTCGCCCTGGTGCAGGCCGCTCACCTTGCGGGCGATGCGCGTCACGCGCGAGCCCTCGTGGACGTAGCTCAGGCGCTCATTGTGGGTCACGGAGCTGGTGAGCACCTCGTAGTCCACGGCCCCGGACGCTGCGAGCCGACGGTAGGTGGCGTGGGCGCGCAGGGCCGAGCCCGCGTACTCGGGCGGGAACTTGGAGCTGGCCACCAGCACGTTCACGGGGCGGAGCGCGCCGGGCATGGGCCTAGACCGCGGCGTGGAAGAGGAGGCTGTCGTCGAGCCCGGCCAGCAGGGCGCAGGGGGGCACGCGCACGCGGCACTTGGGGTCGAGCGGGTTGAGCGAGAACGACGTGGGGATGAAGCGCGCCGCGAGGCCGTGCCGGGCCAGCAGGGCGGCGACGTCCTTGCGGCGGTAGTGGCGCAGGTGGGTGGGGTCCTGGCTGATGGCCGGGGGCAGCCCGCCCAGCGCCACCCGCACGCGGGAGATGAAGGAGACCACGTTGGGCACGCTCATGAGAATGCTCCCGCCCGGGCGCACGACGCGCCGGAGTTCGCGCACGTAGTTGTCCGGGTCGGCCAGGTGTTCGAGCACCTCGAAGGAGACGGCGAGGTCGAAGGAGGCGTCGGGGAAGTCCAGCACGTCGCGCTCCAGGTCGAGCTTCTGGACCTTCTCGCACAGGGGCGCGGCCAGGGCCAGGGCCTCGGCGGAGATGTCGGCGGCGCACAGCGGCCCAGCGCCCTCGGCCTGGAGGAATCGGAGCCAGCGCCCGGTGCCGGGGCCAACGTCCAGGCAGCGTTTGCCGGGCAGGGAGAGGGCGCGCAGGAAGGCGGCGATGGCGCGGTCCTTGTGGCCCAGGCTCGCGGCGTCGAAGCGGTAGGCGGCTTTGGCCTGGGCGGCCAGGCGCTGGTCGAAGCGGGACTCGACGGCTCGTTTCACGGGGGCTCCTGATTCTCCGAAGGTGTGGGCCAGCTTAGGCCAAAGGCCTGGGGCGGGTCAAACGGCGCGCGCCTTGCCTCGCCCGGTGCGATGGGTTAGGCCGTGCCCCATGACTGAACGGCGGGCATCCCTGGACTGGCTCAAGGCGCTTCTCATAACGTTCGTGGTGGTCTGGCACGCCAGGCCCTGGCTGCTGGACGCCCAGGCCCCCTTCCTGGCCAGGGCGTGTTTCGGCTTTTTCTATTTCCATGCGACCACCCTGGCCGTGCCCACGTTCCTGCTGGTGTCGCTCTATCTCTACTTCCAGGGGCGCGAAGCGAAGCCGGGCTATTTCGGCCGCCGCATGGCGCGCCTGCTCCAGCTATATCTGTTCTGGACGCTCACGCAATGGCTGACGTCCTGGGCCTTCACCGGGGAACTCGCGCCGCTGACCTTCTCGCATGTGCTCCAGGGCGGGCCCAGCCTGCCCTACGTGGGGGGCTCGGTCTTCTATTTCCTGAGCGACCTCCTCGTGCTCACCGTTCTGGCCGAGGGTTACGCGCGCCTGGGCCCGGCCTGGCGCGCGCGCGCCGGGTGGGCCGTGGCCGGGTTCGCCACGGGCTTCGTGGGCCTGGAACAAGCCTACGGCATCCCCAGCTACATCGGGCTCGAATTCTTCGTGCTCTACGTGCCGGCGGCCTTTCACGCCAAGGAACTGGCCCGCCACGGACGCGCCTTCGCCCTGGCCTGGTTCGCCTTCGCCTGTCTGGAATCCTGGCTGATCGCGGTCCACGGCCTGGAGGTGC
Source organism: Fundidesulfovibrio magnetotacticus (assembly GCF_013019105.1). NCBI lineage: Bacteria > Pseudomonadati > Thermodesulfobacteriota > Desulfovibrionia > Desulfovibrionales > Desulfovibrionaceae > Fundidesulfovibrio > Fundidesulfovibrio magnetotacticus. The sequence goes on along the minus strand of NZ_BLTE01000008.1, from coordinate 131,083 downwards.
GCACCTACTGCCGCTACTCCAACATCTGCGGGGCTTTGGCGCTGATGGGCTATGCGCTCTCGCTGGACCTCCCCCGCCGGGGCGCCGTGGAGACGCTTTCACGCCTGAGCCTGGGCGTCTTCGCCGTGCACAAGATCCCCCAGAGCCTGGCGCACATGGCCCTGGCGGCCCTGGCCACCCCGCAGGCAGCGCTCGCGCCTTCCAACCCCCAGCTCCTGGCGCTTTTCGCCTGCACCGTGCTGGGCACGGGCGTCATGCTTTGGGCCATGGACCGCTCACCCCTGCGCCGCTTCATCCGCTGAAAGCAGCCGGGCGAGTTCCTTGACGCACGGGGCGATTCTCACTAAGGACCGGGGGGTCCGGAAACCGCCGGACCAGGCACGCGCCAAGCGCCCGGACCGCTCCACGTCCCGGCGACACATCCCGGGCCCCGCGTGGGCCGGCAAGAGCGGCGGACCGGCCCGCCCTGGAGTCCTCCCGTGAAGCGGGTCGTCTTCCTCACAGCCAAAGACAAAATCTCCGACTACCTGGCCACCCCGGTGCGCCACAACCGCCGCCGCCTTCGCGAGTTGGGCCACGACGTGCGCTTTCGCCACGACGCCTCGCCCGCCGGGCTGGAATGCGACATCCTCTGCCTGGTCTCCAAGCCCGTCATGGACCTGGCCGGGGAGCGCGCCGCCTTCTTCGAGCCCCAAGGCAGGCTGATCCGCTTCCTGGGCGAATGCCGAAAGCGCGCCTCCAAACTCGTCTGGTTCGACCTTTCGGACAGCACGGGCGTCACGCACTTCGAGCTTCTGCCCCACGTGGACCTCTACCTCAAGAAGCAGCTGCTCAAGGACCGCACGCTCTACAAGAAGCCCTTCGTGGGCGGGCGCATCTATTCCGACTACTACCACCGCGTCTTCGGCGTGGAGGACGCCGCCCCCTTCGAGCAGTTCCACCCCCTGGACGAGGCCGACTGGCCCAAGGTGGACCTCTCCTGGAACATCGGCATGGGCGACGTGTTCAACGGCTTCACGCGCTACAGCTCGCTGCGCAGGCAGTTCCCGGGCCTCCTGCCCCCGCGCTACGCCGTGCCCTGCGTGGACCCCGCCTCGCCGCGCCTGCAGGACTTCTTCCTGCGCACCACCGCCGATATGGGCCGCGAGAGCGTCTCCTTCGACCGCAAGACCCTCATCGAGCGTCTGGACGCCCTGCTCAAGGCCCGGCCGGACCTCACGGGCTCGGTGCGCGGCCAGCTCCCCGTGGCGGGCTACCGCAAGCGCTTCCCCTTTCTCCGTCACAAGGCCTTCAACTGGCTGCCCGGCCTGCCGGGCATCGCGGAATACCGCCGCCAGCTGGCCGGCTCGAAGCTGAGCTTCGGCCCCTTCGGCTGGGGCGAACTCAACGTGAAGGAATACGAAACCATGATCCTGGGCGCGGCCCTGGTGCGCCCGGACATCTCCCACATGGAGACCTGGCCCGACATCTTCGTGCCCCACGAGACCTACGCCCCCTACCGCTGGGACTTCAGCGACCTGGAGGACGTGGTGCTGGGCCTGCTGGGCGACGACAAGGCCCGCGTCGCCCTGGCCCGCAGGGGCCAGGAGGCCTACCGCGACATGGTCTCGCCCGCTGGCATGGAACGCTTCTGCCGCTGGTTCGTCCGGCAGATCGAACGCTAACCGCCCGGAGCGGCCGCCCTGGACGCGGCCCCGGCGCAGAAGGAATATCCCTATGAATCCCACCAGACCACGCGTGGCCGTCGTCGGCTCCGGCTACTGGGGCCGCAACCTCGTGCGCAACTTCGCGGCCCTGGGCGTGTTGGCCGCCGTGTGCGACCGCGACGAGGCCAGCCTGGAGGCCGTGCGCAAGCAGTATCCCGGCGTGCGCACCTGCATGGCCCTCCACGAACTCCTGCGCGACCCCGACATCGACGCCGCCGTCATCGCCTCCCCGGCCGAGACGCACCACCCCGTGGCCAAGGAGCTGCTCCTGGCGGGCAAGCACCTCTTCGTGGAAAAGCCCCTGGCCCTGGACGAGGCCTCGGGCCGCGAACTGGCCGAACTGGCCGACGCCCAGGGGCTCACGCTCATGGTGGGGCACCTCCTGCGCTACCACCCGGCCTTCACCGCCCTGGCCGAGCTGGTGCGCTCCGGGGCCTTGGGCAAGATCAACTACATCTATTCCCACCGCCTGAACCTGGGCAAGATCCGCCGGGAAGAGAACATCCTGTGGTCGTTCGCGCCCCACGACATCTCCATGATCCTGGCCCTGGCCGGGGAGGAGCCCGAGAGCGTCCACGCCACGGGCGGCAACTACCTCCACCGGCGCATCGCCGACGTGACCACCACCCACCTGGATTTCCCCTCCGGGCTCAAGGCGCACATCTTCGTCTCCTGGCTGCACCCCTTCAAGGAGCAGAAGCTCGTGGTGGTGGGCGAGCGCAAGATGGCCGTGTTCGACGACACCCTTCCCTGGGAGGACAAGCTCCTGCTCTTCCCCCACGAGATCCGCTGGGAGGGCAACGTGCCCGTGCCCGCCAAGGCCCAGCCCGAACGCGTGCCCCTGGAGCAGGGCGAGCCCCTGCGCGCCGAGTGCCAGCACTTCCTGGACTGCCTGACCACCGGGCGGCGCCCCGTCACCGACTCCGAGGAAGGCCTGCGCGTGCTGCGCATCCTCAACGCCGGGCAGCGCTCCCTGGACACGGGGCAGGCCGTGCGCCCCGGAGCCGGGACTCCCGGCCGCTTCCCGGCCGGGGTCTTCGTGCACGAGACCGCCGTGGTGGACCAGGGCGTCACCCTGGGCGAGAACGTGAAGATATGGCACTTCTCCCACGTGCTCTCGGGCTCCGAGGTGGGCGAGCGCTGCAACGTGGGCCAGAACGTGGTGATCGGCCCCGACGTGCGCGTGGGCTCGGGCTGCAAGATCCAGAACAACGTCTCGGTGTACAAGGGCGTCACGCTGGAGGACGACGTGTTCTGCGGCCCCTCCATGGTGTTCACCAACATCATGAACCCGCGCGCGCACATTCCGCGCATGCACGAGCTGCGCTCCACGCTCATCCGCAAGGGGGCCACGCTGGGGGCCAACTGCACGGTGGTCTGCGGGCGCACGGTGGGTCGCTACGCCTTCGTGGGCGCGGGCTCGGTGGTCACGCGCAACGTGCCCGACCACGCCCTGGTGGTGGGCAACCCCGCCCGGCGCATCGGCTGGATGTGCGCCTGCGGCGGCCGCCTGGACGAAACCCTGGCCTGCCCCGACTGCGGCCAGGCCTATCAGGAAGGCCCCGAGGGCCTCGTGCCCAGGCAGTAGAACCATGGGGCTCATCGACCGCTACGTCCTGCCCTCGCTGAACGTGCTGGCCCGGGAGCGTCGTCTCAAGGCGCTCTGGCGCGAATGGCGCGACTACTTCGCCACGGCCCGGGAACTGCGCCGCCAGCTGGCCGCCTCGGGCCTGCGCACGCCCCTTGCGGCCGAGCGTCCCTGTCTGGGCGAGCGCACCGAATCCTCGGGCCGGTTCGGGCGCTACATCTACCAGGACTCCTGGGCCTTCTCCCACGTGCTGCGCGAGCGCCCCGAATGGATGGCGGACGTGGCCTCCTCGCGCTACTTCGTGGGCTTCGCGGCCCAGGCCGCGCGGGTGGTCTCCGTGGACCTGCGCAACGTGGACGGGGGCATGGAGAACTTCCAGGCCCTCAAGGCGGACATCCTGGCCCTGCCCTTCGGGGACGGCTCGGTCCCGCTCGTCAGCTCGCTCTCTGTGCTGGAGCACGTGGGCCTGGGCCGCTACGGCGACGCCCCGGACGTGCACGGCATGGCCCGGGCCGCGCGGGAGATGGCCCGGGTGGCGCGCCCCGGCGGGCTGGTGCTGGCGGCCTTCCCGGCGGGGCGTGAGGACAGGATCGTCTACAACGCCCACCGGGTGCTCACGCCCGAGTCGTCCCGGGCGCTCTTCGCGGGGCTCGACCTCGTGGACGAACGCTACGCCCTGGGCGACCGCATCTGCACGCTGGCCGAATACGACCGCCTGGGCCGCCCCTACGCCTACGGCTGCTACGCCTTCCGCAAGCCCTGACGGTACGCCCGCATCAAACGCTAAAAAGCCCCCCGAGCCGACGCGCGGGGGGCTTTTTCCTCTCGCCGTGCAAGCCCGGCTCAGGCCTTGCGCTTGCCCACCAGCACGTCCTCGATGAGCACGTGGTCCAGGCTGGAGTTCACCAGGATCTCCAGAGCGTCCATGGAGCCCATGGCGATGGGGTGTCCGTGGATGTTGTAGGAGGTGTTCATCACCGCGCCGCGCCCCGTGAGGGCCTTGTAGCGGGTGAGCAGTTCGTGGAAGCCGGGGTTGTATTCGCGGTTCACCACCTGGGCGCGGGCCGTGCGGTCGGCGCGCTGCAGGCAGGCGATCATCTCCTCGCGGGCCTCGGTGGTGTCGAAGGTGAACATCATGTAGGGCGAGAGTTCCGGGGGCAGGGTGGGGGGCGTCACCAGGTAGCGCTCGGCGTCCTCGCGCAGGATGGCCGGGGCGAAAGGCATCCAGAAGTCGCGCTGCTTGATGAGAAAGTTCACGCGCTCCACCATTTCGAGCCTGCTGGGGTCGCAGAGGATGGAGCGGTTGCCCAGCGCCCTGGCCCCGAACTCCATGGGTCCGGCCACGCGCGCCAGGATGCGCCCGGAGGCGATCAGCTCGGCGGCCGTCTGGTGGGGGTCTTCGAGTTTCTCGAAGGTGCAGTCCCCGGCATGGCGGGCCTTGGCCTCCTCCAGGTCGAAGGAGGGGGCCGGGCCCAGGGTGAAGGCCCTGAACTCGGGGAAGCCGCCGCCGGAGGCCTCGTTGTGCAGCAGGAAGGCGCAGCCCAGGGCGTTGGTCTCGTCGCCGCAGGAGGGGAAGACGTCGATGGAGCGCACCTCGGGCAGGCGGCTCAGACGCTGGTTGAGCTTCACGTTCATGAACACGCCGCCGGAGCAGAGCAGGTCGCGGATGCCTGTGCGCTCCATGCAGGCCTTCACCCAGTCGGTGACCAGCTCCTCGGTGAAGCGCTGCAGGCCCCCGGCCACGTTGTCGAAGCGCTGGCGGCGCAGGTCGCGTGCGAGGCGCTTGTTGCAGATGGTGGTGCTCTCGGGGATCAGGCGCTTGAAAAGCATGGGATTGGCGGGGTCCAGGCCCACGTATCCGGCAAGGATGTCGCGCACGCGCGCGGTGTGGCGCTCGGGCACGTAGGGGGCCATGCCCATGAGCTTGTACTCGTGCTCGTGGGGCGTGAAGCCCAGAAGGTGCGTGATGTTGGAATAAAGGTTGCCCACGGAGTGCCCGGTGGGCGTGGCGGCCACGGTCTCCAGGCGTCCACGGCGGCCGATGGAGACGGTGGCGCACAGGCCGTCGCCGCCGCCGTCCAGGGTGAGCACCAGGTAGGGGCGCTCATGGTCGCGGCCCAGGCCGTAGTAGGCGGCCGCCGCGTGGCAGAGGTGGTGGCCGGGCCGACGCAGGCTTTTCTCGGGCAGCTCGAACCCTTCCAGCGCCTCGCGGACCATGCTGGCCACCGAGGGCTTCTTGAGGGAGGGCTTGATGAGGGCCTTCACCTCGTCGGGCAGGGCGCGGCAGGCGAGCCCCTTGCAGGACTGGGCCAGGGAGGGCTTGCGCGCGGGCTCCAGGCGGGCGTCGTAGCGGGTCTGGAACTCCGCCTTGGAGTGGAGCACGTCGTCGCGCCCGGGGATGCCCCAGAGGGCCAGGGAGTCCAGCTCGCGGGGGTGGCGCGTCTTGAGGTATGCCAGGGCCTGGGCGGGGAAGCCCATGAAGCCCTTTTGGCGGCAGAGGCGCTCTTCCTCCACCGCCAGGACGATCTTGCCGTCCTTGAGCAGGCAGACGGACGCGCCGATGCCTATCTGGATCGCGAGGATGTTCATGGAATGTCCTTCTGGTCGCGCGCGGCGGGCGCGCGGTGGGAGCGCGCGCGGGACGCCTCGTGTCCCTGCGCGTTCCGGGTCTGTCATGGGGCGTCGGGGGTTGTCAACGGAGTGGACGGGAGGAAAAAGCGCGGGAACGGGGTTGACAAAAAACCGTGGGCTCCGTAAGAACGGCTTCCCCGTTTGCGGAGGTCTATTCATGTACGCGATTGTTGAAACCGGCGGTAAGCAGTACCGTGTCGAGGAAGGCGCAAAGATCACCGTGGAGAAGCTCCCGGTGGAGGCTGGCGCCGAAGTGGCCCTGGAAAAGGTCCTGCTCGTGGGAGCCGAAGGCGGCCTGAAGGTCGGCGCTCCTTACGTGGGCGGCGCCAAGGTGACCTGCGAAGTGGTCGAGCATCTGCGCGGCCCCAAGGTGGTGGTCTTCCACAAGTGGCGTCGCAACGACTCCCACAAGAAGACCGGCCATCGCCAGGATCTCACCACCCTGAAGATCAAGGCGATCACGGCCTAGGAGGCTTCTCATGGCTCATAAAAAAGCAGGCGGCAGCTCGCGCAACGGCCGCGACAGCGCCGGACAACGTCGCGGCGTGAAGCGCTTCGGCGGTCAGGCCGTGAAGGCCGGAAACATCCTGGTGCGCCAGCTGGGCACCAAGTTCCACCCCGGCGAGAACGTCGGCCTGGGCCGGGACTTCACTCTCTTCGCCCTGGTGGACGGCGCGGTGGTCTTCGAGAAGTACACCCGCAACCGCAAGGTGAAGACCCGCATCCACGTGGTTCCCGCCGCGGCCTAGTCCGCCGGCACGGAATTCAGGCGGCCCCTCCGTGGGGCCGCCTTTTTTTGCGCTCTGTCCGGAGCCCCCCCAGCCGCTTGACCGGGTCGCAGCCTGCCGCGCCCGGCCGCGAGCCCGTCCCCGCGCCCCGGCCTGGTGTTCCCCCCTGTCGCACGAGGGTGGGAATCCCTTGCATGGTCCGCCGTTTGCATGGCATTCAACCCGGAAGGGAGCGCCATGGCGGACAAGGAACACAAGAAAATCATCATCAAGAAGGTGAAGAAGGGAGGCCACGGCGGCGCCCACGGCGGCAGCTGGAAGGTGGCCTACGCCGACTTCGTCACGGCCATGATGGCCTTCTTCCTGGTGATGTGGCTGGTCAACTCCCTGCCCAAGGAAAAGCGCGAGGAGATCGCGCAGTATTTCCAGTCCTTCAGCCTGCTGGACACCGGCGGCAAGCCGGGCCTCATCCCGGCCACGGACCTCTCCCAGATCGCCCAGCCCCAGAACCCGCCCTCCATCGTGGAACCGCTCTCCGAGACCCCCTCGGGGCCGGCCAAGGAGAAATCCGAGGCCGAGAAGGCCGCCGAGGCCGTCAAAGAGGCCATCGAGGCCAAGGTGCCCGACCTCAAGGACCAGATCATCGTCAAGACCGAGGCCGACAGGCTCATCGTCGAGGTGGTGGAGGACGCCAAGGGCAAGCCTCTCTTCGCCCTGGGCCGCTCCGACCTCACGCCCGACGCGCGCCGCGCACTGGCCGCCGTGGCCCCGCAGTTCGCCAAAGCGGGCAAGGGCCGCCTGACCGTGGAGGGCCACACCGACGCCTACTCCTACGCGGGCGAGCGTTTCACCAACTGGGAGCTTTCCACGGAACGCGCCGCCGCGGCCCGGCGCGAACTGGAAAAGGCCGGAGTGGCCCAGGACGCCGTGGGCCAGGTGGCCGGGTTCGCGGCCACGCGCCCCTTCGTGCCCGAGAACCCTTTCGACCCCAAGAACCGGCGCATCCGCCTGGTGATGGAGACCCCCAAGCCCCAGGAACCCGCCCAGGGCAAGCCCGCTCCCGCGCCCCCCAAGGGCAAGGAGAACATCTTCGCCAAGCCCCAGGAGCCGCCCGCGCCGCCGCCCTCGCCCATCCCCCAGGAAAAGCGGGAACTGCTGGACCGTCAGATCGAAAGGCTTTACGACGAGACCATCAAAGGCAAGCAACCCTAACCGGCACGGAAACCACAGAGCATGTTCGCCATCATCGGCATCGTCACGGTCCTGGGTGCGGTCATCCTGGGCTACACCCTGGAGAAGGGCAACTTCGCGGTGCTCTGGCAGCCCGCGGAGCTGGTGATCATTTTCGGGGCGGCCTTCGGGTCCCTGATCCTGGGTTCGCCCAAGGAAGTGGTGATCGGCGCGCTCAAGGGCCTTGGCGGCGCCTTCGGGGCTTCCAAGACGAGCAAGGCCTTCTTTCTGGACATGCTCATCATGCTCTCCATGCTCTTCATGAAAATCCGCCGCGAGGGCCTGGTGGCCATCGAAAAGGACATCGAGGCCCCGGAATCGAGCCAGATCTTCTCGGCCTTCCTCAAAAACAAATCCAACAAGTTCATCGTGGATTTCGTCTGCGACACCATGCGCGTGTTCTCCACCGTGAACATCGAACAGCACGAGTTCGAGAACATCATGGAGGCCGACATCGAGGCCTACTCCCACGAGGCCGTGGCTCCGGCCCAGGCCGTGAACAAGATGGCCGACGCCCTGCCGGGCCTGGGCATCGTGGCCGCGGTGCTGGGCGTCGTCATCACCATGGGCTACATCTCGGAGCCCCCCGAGGTGATCGGCCACCACATCGGCGCGGCGCTGGTGGGCACGTTCCTGGGCGTGCTCATGTGCTACGGCGTCATCGGCCCCATCGCGGCCAACATGGAGTCCAAGGCGCGCGAGGGCGAGCACTGCCTCGTCGTGATCAAATGCGCGTTGGGGGCCTTCGTGGGCGGCAATCCGCCCCCCGTGGCCCTGGAGGCCGGGCGCAGGGCCATCCCAAACCACCACCGTCCCTCGTTCGCCGAACTGGAAGAGGCGGTGAAGGCCTCCAAGGGCAAGTAGCGCATGGGCCGGGAGCCGCTTCTCCGGGTGCTTCTGGCCGAGGATGTGCCGGTGCTTCGCCTGGGCATCCGCATGCTCCTGGCGGGCTTCCCGGACATCGTGGTGGCGGGCGAGGCCGCCGACGGCCGCGAAGCCGTGGACAAGGCCCTGGAACTCAAGCCCGACGCCGTGATCATGGACCTCTCCATGCCCGTTCTGGACGGGCTGGAGGCCATCGCCCTGATCCGCCCCCTGCTGCCCGGCACGGGCATCCTGGCGCTGACCGGCCACGAGGACCCCGCCCTGGTCCGCGCGGCACTGGAGGCCGGGGCGCACGGTTTCCTGCTCAAGGACGCCCAGCCCCAGGAGTTGGCCCAGGGCGTGCGCGCCGTGGCCAGGGGACAGCGCTTCGTGCCCCAGCGCCTTGCGGCCCGGCTGCAAGGCGGCTGACCGGCCCCGGGCTGGCGCACGCCTCGCCCCCGTCCAGCCCCGACGACCCTCCCGCCGCCGAGCGGCGCGCCTTATCCCGTCCTGCTGCGACGAAACTCACGTTGACGCGAAGCAATCGCCGGGTCCAGGGGGAAGCTCTCCCCCTGGTGGGTCCAGGGCGAAGCCCTGGCCGCCGGAGGCGTCTCCGCTGTCTCCGCTGTCTCCGCTGTCTCCGCTGTCTCCGCTGTCTCCGCTGTCCCCGCCCTGTCGCGAACCGCTTCAGCCGACGGGTCGCCAGCCGAGTTCCCGCCGGAAGTCCGCCAGGGCCTCGTCCAGTCCGTCCATGGCCTCCCGGGCCAGCTCCGGGTTTCCGTCGCGGGCGGCTTCGTGGAGGCGCGCCCCGGCCTCGTTCACTGCGGCGAAGCGGAAGAGCATGGCCGTGCCTTTCACGTCGTGGGCGGCTTTGGCGACGCCTTCCAGGTCGCCCTGGTTCAGGTGCGCCCGGGCCTGGGCGCAGCGTTCGGCCAGGAAGAGAGCGGTTTGTTCCAGGGTGTTCCTGTCGAAGACGGCCTGCTCGGACCGGGCAGCTTCGGGTGCGGGGGGGGCGCCGCCCAAGCGGTCCACGGCCTTGGCCAGGTCGTCCAGGGAGACGGGCTTTGGCAGGTAGTCGGTCATGCCGGCCAGGAGGAATCGCTCGCGATCGCCGCGCATGGCGTAGGCGGTCAGGGCCAGCACGGGGGTCCGGGAGGCCTCCTCGCCGCACGCGCCGTCGCGCAGGCTGCGCACGGCCTCCAGGCCGTCCATGCGCGGCATCTGCACGTCCATGAGCACCAGGTCGAATGGTTGCTTTCGCAGGAGGTCCAGGGCCTGTTCTCCGTCTGCCGCCGTCTCCACGCGGTGCCCTTGGGAGGCCAGGAACTCGCGGTAGACGTGGCGATTGTGCGGGTTGTCCTCGGCCACGAGGACACGGAGGCCTGTCGTGCGGGCCTCCGTGGGGGGGCTGGCTACCGCCGTTTCCGAGGTTTTCCGGTCGGTCTGCTCCAGAACGGCCGTGAAACGGAAGGTGCTGCCCTGGCCCTGGACGCTTTCCACCGAGATGTCGCCGCCCATGAGCAGCGTGAGCTCGCGGCAGATGGCCAGGCCGAGTCCGGCCCCCTGGTAGGCCTTGGAGAAGGAGGAGTCCGCCTGGCGGAAGTTGTCGAAGATGGTGTCCATGGACTCCGGGGCGATGCCGATGCCCGTGTCCTGTACCGAGAAGCCCAGGGTCACGTCCGTCGCCCTTCGGTCCGCCACGACGAGGTTCACGCGCACTGCGCCCTTCGGGGTGAACTTCACGGCGTTGTCCATCAGGTTGGAGAGCACCTGGCCCAGGCGCAACGGGTCTCCAAGGAGGGTGTCGGGCACGTCGGGCGCGACCTGGGCCGAGAACTCCAGGCCCTTGGCTCCGGCGCGGAGCAGGTGGGGGGCCATGGCCTTGTCCAGCACGTCGCGGGGCCGCAGGAGTTTGCGGTCCAGCACGAGTTTTCCGGCCTCCACGCGCGAGAGATCCAACACGTCCCCGACGATGTCCAGGAGGGTCTGGGCCGAGTCGGCGATCATGCGCATGTGTTGCGCGGTGCGTTCCTGGCCGGTCTGCCGGGTGGAAAGCTCCGCAAGGCCCAGGATGGCCGTGAGGGGCGTGCGGATTTCGTGGCTCATGTTGGCCAGGAACTCGCTTTTGGCGCGGTTGGCGGCCTGGAGGCGGTCGTGGGCGGCACGCAGGCGCTCTTCACTCTCGTAAAGCCGGGTGACGTCCTGCAGCGAGACGAGAAGCCTGTCCCGGGACTGCTCGTGGCCGGGCATGGGGCGCACGCCCGCCACTGCGTGGCGCAGGAGGCCGGAAGGGGTGCGTATGCGGCACATCACCTGGGGGATCGGACCGATGAGCAGGACGTCGCGCAGTCTGTCCAGGGAGATGTCCGCCACGGGCGCGAGGACCTCCGGAAGAGTGCGGGTCAGTCCGTCCATGCCCGATGCGCCGAAGAAGGCCAGGGCGGCGGGGTTCGCGTCCTGGATGCGCAGCAGGCGCAGGCAGTCGAGCAGGAGCTCCGGGCCGACCAAATCCAGCGATCCCCTGGCCCGCGCGGCTTCGGGGGAGCCCAGAAACTGGATCAGAGGCCTCGCGTCGAGTTCAAGGAAAGGCACGGGCGAGGCCACGAAGAGGCTGCGGAAGCGCGCTTCGCTGCGGTGAAGGCGATGGTTGGCCGCTTCCAGGGCGGCGGTGCGCAGGGCGACGCGATGCTCCAGGTCCTGCTTGAGGGTGTCCAGGTCCTTGGTGACGGCCGCGAGGCGTTCTGCGGCGGTCCGGGCCTCGGTTTGGGCCTGTTCGCGCCCGAGCGCGGCGTTCTCCTGGGCGTGCAGGGCATCGCGCAGGGTTCTGGCCAGCGCACCCGCTTCGCGGGGGGCTCCGGCCAGCCGGTCCAGCTCATGGCGTCGGGCGCCGGCCTGGGCGGCGTTCGAGGGGTGGGCGGGCGAGGCTCGTTCGGCCAGCCGGGACAGTTCGCCGAGAGGCCCGGCCACGCGCCGGGTGAAGCGCCATGCCAGGAACGCCCCGGCGGTCACCAGGGCGGCCAGCGCGGCGTGGAACCCCCCGTCCAGGCCGTTGGTGTCTCCCCGGAGTTCGGCTGTGTCCAGGACAAGGCCCAGGGTCCGGTCGGCGTGGGGCAGGTAGGAGGTGAAAACGGTGGCGTCGCCCCAGGGGCCGATGAAACGAAGACGCGCGGGGGCTCCGGCCGGAGACGCCGCCTGGGCGATCTCCCGGGCGTGGGCATCCAGCAGGGCCTTGAAGCGGGGCGGGACGAGCAGGGTCTCCTGGCCTTCGCGGGCCAGGAGGAAGAGGCGTCCGTCGCGGCCGAAGCGCACGTCGGAGAGGGCCCCTTGTATCTCCTGGTCCATCTGGGCAGCGAGCTCCAGGGAGCGGTTCTCGATGCGTTCGAAGGCGGTGCTGACGCCCAGGGTCCAGCCCCATGGCTCGTAGCGGACGAGGCTGGCCAGTTGCTTGGAGTTTTGCGCGGCCTCCCCGTCCGGCCACCAGACCACCATGGATTCCATGGGCTGCGGCGCGGCCCCGGGGCCGGGTCGCGCGCCGGAGGGCCAGAGGCGGGACCAGGAGGATCCGGCCAGACCGGGCGTGGTGTGGACCGTGAAGACGCCTGCGGAGTCCAGGACGAAAAGGCTGACTCCCGCCTCCCGGGCCGCCCCGGACAGGGACTGGAGCGCGGCGTCGGCGGCTCGCTCCCGCTGGACGCCGCGTTCGCGCTCCTGGTCGATGAAGCCCGTGAAGAGCTTCAGGAAGGTCCTGTGCAGCGAGCGCAGGTTGTCCACGGCATCCCGGCGCTGGTCCAGGATGTCCTCGTTGCGCTCGTTGACGAGCAGGGAGGCCTGGGAGAGGGCCTGCACGGCGCGCTCGGCGCTCTGGGCGGAGAGAATCTGGGCCGTCTCGTGACGGGCGACGCCCAGGGCGGTCAGCGCGGCGGCGCCGGAGAGCAGGGTGACGAGAAGGATGGTCCGGGCCTGCAGGGAGAGGCCTCGCGGCAGGTCCACCTAGTTCACCACGCGCTGGAAAGAGACGTCGGGCCGGTGGAAGTAGAATTCCACCCGGCGGTTCTGGGCGGCGCTGGCCGCGTCGAAGGCGGGGGTGAGGGGGAGGGTGTCGCCCAGGGACACGGCGCGCACCCGGCCGGGGGCGATGGCCCGGTCCTGGAGCAGGGCGCGCACCACGGCCCCGGCCCTGGCGCCGGAGAGCTCCCACACCGAGGGGAAAGGGCCTCCGGCCTGTTCGCCGGGCAGGCTGTGGCCGCGCACCATGAGGTTGAGGTTGAAGCTCTTGAGCACCTCGCGCACCTCTTTGATCACCTTGTCGGCCTGGGGGGCCAGCTCGGCGGAGCCGGGCTTGAACATGACGTCGTTGTTGATGCGCAGGAGCACGCCGGAGTCGTCGGAGCTGACGCCGGAACTCTGCTTGAGGAAGGGGTCGTCGGTGATGATCTTCTTGAAGCGCATGGCGATGGCGAAGCGCGCGGCCTGGTCCTCGGTGAGTTCCTTGCGGACCTGGTCCGGGTCGCCGGTGAGGGCGGAGTTGGGGTCTTCCACCACCTTGCCGAGTTTCGTGTCGGCCTTGAAGTAGGTCTCGATGGCCTTCTGCACGTCCTTGGGCACGATGTTGAGGATCCACATGAGCAGGAAGAAGGCCATCATGGCCGTCACGAAGTCGGCGTAGGCCACCTTCCAGCTGCCGCCGTGGTGCGACGGCAGGCTCCTGCGGGACCGGAACACCCGGGGGGCTGCGGATTTGGGCTTCATGGTCTAGCCTCGGATGATGCGCTCCAGCTCCTCGAAGGTGGGGCGGTAGACCTCGGGAACGGAGCGCCGCCCGAACTCCAGGGCGATCATGGGCGTGGCCCCGTGGGCCGTGCCGGAGATGGTGGAGCGGATCACACCGAAGAAGGCGTCGCGTTCCTGGGCGCGATTCTCGAGCTTGGTGGCCATGGGGCCCACGAAGCCGTAGCAGAGCAGCACGCCCAGGAAGGTGCCCACCAGGGCCGCGCCGATGGAGTGCCCCAGCTCGTCGGGCGGGGCCGTGATCTTCTGCATGGTGAGCACCACGCCCAGCACCGCGGCCACGATGCCCAGGCCCGGCAGCGACTCGGCCACCTTGGAGAGGTTGTGCGCCGGCAGATGGGAAAGCGCGTGCATGGACTCCATGTCCGCGTGCATGATGCCCTCGATCTCGGCGGGCTCCCCCGTGACCAGGTAGACCCGGAAGGTGTCGCAGATGAAGCGCGTCACGGAAGCGTCCTCGCGGATGCGGCGGTGCTGGCTGAAGATGATGCTCGACTCGGGGTGCTCGATGTCCTGCTCCACGCTGGAGAGTCCCTCGCGCCGGACCTTGATGAGCAGCCGCGCCAGGAGGCTCAGCAGCTCCAGGTAGTCCTCCTGGGCGTAGTGCTTGGAGGAGAACACGTCCAGGAGGTTGCGGCCGATGAGCGTGAGGGTTGTGCGGGTGGAGCCGATGAAGAGCGAGCCCAGGGCCGCGCCTCCGATCACCAGGATCTCGGCGGGCTGGAAGAGCACGCCGAACTTGCCGCCCGCCACCCAGTAGCCCCCCGCGACGCAGGCCACCACGACGAGAATGCCAAAAAGAGCGATCATTGCGTCTCCCCGCCCTCGGGAACGCAGGGGGAACGTTCCGTCAGGGCGTTTTCGATCTCCGCCAGGAGGTTGTCCAGGTCCAGGCCGGGGTACCGGCGCTCGGCCACGGGCTGTTCGCCCCGGGCGATGTTGTCGCACCAGCGGGCCAGGGCGGTCACGCCCGCCATGCGCGCGTCCAGGAACTCCAGGGCCTTCTCCAGACGCGAACCCACGGCGAAGCGCAGGAAGCGCGCCCCGGCGAAAAGCCCGCGCGGCGTGTCGGCCACGCGCACCAGATGGCAGCTGGTGAACACCGAGAGCACGCCGAAGGGGTCGTCATGGGTCGGGTCCCAGAGCTGGAGGTAGATGTAGACCTTGCGGGCCTGCCGGAGCCATTCGGCGTCCTCGGGCCGGAGATGGAGGAGCATGCCGAGCCCTCTGATGGAGAGGTCCGTCAGCAGCAGGCGGCCGTGGCCCAGGCGCGAGAGGGTCAGCCTCGGCCTGCCCAGGCAGGCGGGGGTGACGCGCACGTGCTCTTCGGCGGGACCGGGCCACAGGGCCAGTTCCCGCAGGTGGGAGGCAGGCACCTCCACCCGGTAGTCGGCGCGCCGGTTGGAGGCATCTCCCGCGCTGGAAGGCTCGCCGGGTTGCTCCATCCTTGAAGACTACCACGCGGCAGCTTGACGCGCAAGGCCGCGCGCGGCGACGCACGAGGTGTTGTAACAACGGACGCCGGAGGCTATGGTCGAGCCGGAAACCGCCATGACGCACCCACACGACGCCCCGCCCAGACCTTCCCGACCGGACGCCGATTCCGGCGACGCCCCCGCGCGGGGCGCGTCCGCTTCCCCGGCCGGAGGCCGCGAGGCGCTGGCGTCGGCCCTGTTCTCCGCCAGCCAGCTGGCCAGCCTCCTCCTGGATTCCCAGGGCCGCGTGCTGGAGGCAAGCCCCGCCACGGTCGGAGTCTTCGGCCTGGACGCCCCGCCGGACAAGGGCCTGCGCGCCGCCCGGATGCTCACGGGCGTCGCCGGGGAGCGCTTCCAGGAGCTTGCGGCCCAGGCCGTCTCGCCCGGGCTGGAGGGCGCCGAGGCGGTGTCCTTCGAGCCGCCCGGGGGGGGAGGGACGCGCTCGGTGGCGTTGTCGACGCATCCGGTTCCCGGGGCCGACCCCGGGGGGCCTGCCGTGGCCGTGCTCGCTCGCGACGTGACCGAAGAGCGCCGCGAGGTGGAGAAGCTGCGCCGGGGCGCGCTGGACGTGATCCGCCTCAACGCGGACCTGCGCCGGGAGTCCGCCGCCAGGCAGGCGGCGCTCCAGGCCCTGGAGGAGCTCTCCGGGCGCTTGCGCGGCGTGCTGGAGGCCGCCTCGCGGGTGGCCATCGTGGCCACCAGTCCCGCCGGGGTGATCAGCGTATTCAACCCCGGCGCGGCCAATCTTCTAGGCCACGAGCCCGCCGCCATGGTGGGCCTGGAGACCCCCCTGGCCTTTCTGGACCCCGACGAGATCGCCCGGCGCGGCCGGGAGCTGGCGGCCGCCGGGGGAGAACGCCCGGCCGGTCTCGCCGTGCTCATGGCCCTGGCCCGCTCCGGCAGGCGCGACCTGGGCGAGTGGACCCTCGTGCGCAAGGACGGTTCGCGCTTTGCCGCCGAGGTGGTGCTCTCGGCCATCGAGGGGGCGCAGGGGGCCGAGGGCTATCTGCTGGTGGCCGTGGACATCTCCGGCCGCAAGGCCGCCGAAGAGGCCATGGCCGAACGCGAGGCCAGGCTGCGCGCGGTCCTGGACGGCGCGGGCGACGGCATCCTGGCCGTGGATCAGAACGGGCGCATCGAATCGGCCAACCGCGCCGCCGAGGAGATGTTCGGAGCCGCTCCCGGGGACCTGTCGGGACGCCCCCTGACGGAGGTGGCCCCCAAGGTTCGGCTGGAGGGCCTCTGCGCCCTTCCCGCCGAGCGGCCCGCGCGGCGCGCGCGCAAGCCCGCTCCGTCCTGCGCCGTGAAAACCCGCGTGATGACCGGCCGCCGCCTGGACGGCGCGACTTTTCCCATGGAACTCACGGTCTCGGCCGTGGACCTGCCCTCCCGGCGGCTGTGCATCTGCCTCGCCCGCGACATCACCGTCCGGGTGAAGGCCCAGGAGGCCCAGCGGCTCTACACCCGCCGCCTGGCCGAGCAGCAGGCCGCCCTGGAGCGCGACCTGAAGGCCGCCGCCGAGATCCAGAAGAGCCTGCTCCCCGTGCGCTTGGCCCCGGACCCGCGCTACGAGGCGGGCTGGCTCTTCCGGCCCAGCGCCGCCATCGGGGGCGACATCTTCAACATCCTCGCGCCCGCCCCGGACCGCATGGACGCCTACATGCTCGACGTGAGCGGCCACGGCGTGCCCTCGGCCCTGGTGGCGGCGGCCGCCGCCCAGGCCATCCTCCTGCACTCGCGCGAGGACGCGGCCTCGGGCCTGCCCCCGGCCCCGGACCGGGTGCTCGCGGCGCTGGACGGCGAGTTCCCCCTGGAACGCTTCGACCGCTACTTCTCGCTCTTCTATTGCAGCGTGGACCTGGCCCGGGGCCGCCTGCGCCACTGCAACGGCGGACACCCGCCCGCCCTGCTGGCCAGGAGCGGAGAGGTCCAGGAGCTGGACGAGGGCGGCACCGTGGTGGGCCTGGGCGGCCTGCTGCCCTTCACCACCGGCGAGGTCGCCCTGGAAGCGGGGGACACGCTCCTCATCTATACCGACGGGCTCACTGAGCTGGAGGACCGCAAGGGCCGCCCCTTCGGGATGGAGCGCGTGCGCGCCTGGCTTGGCCGCGCCCGGGGCATGGCGGCGGCCGAGGCCCTGGAGCTCCTGTCCGACGAGATCGTGGCGTTCGGCGGCCCCGCCGGTCCCCAGGACGACCTCTCGGTGCTGCTCATCACCTTCCACGGGGAGGGATTGCCCCGCAAGGAGACCGGATGAACGTCATGGAGAACATGTTCGGCCCCGTGGCCGTGGTGACCCCCCTGAACCCCCGACTGGACGCGGCCTCGTGCGCCGCCTTCCGGGACCGCCTCGAGCAGGTGCTGGACAGGGGGCACGAGCTGGTGGTGGTGGACCTCTCGGCCGTGGAATTCATGGATTCCACGGGGCTTTCGGCCATCCTGCGCGCCCTGCGCGCCCTGGCCGGGCGCGGCCGCCTGGCCTGTGCGGGCGTGCGCGCGGGCGTGCGCAAACTCCTGGAAGTGACCAAGCTCGACCAGGGCCTCCTGGACATCCACCCGGACGCCGAAACGGCCGCCAGGGCCCTGGCGCAAGGACGGGAGGCCAGGCCGTGAAACCGCTGAGAACCGTGACCCTGACCATCGACAGCTCCCTGGAGAACGTCTCCCTGGTGGGCAACGCCCTGCGCGGGCTCCTGGAGCGCGAGGAAGGCCCCGCGGAGGACGCCGCCCTGGTGGAGCTGGCCGTGTGCGAGGCCGTGAACAACGCCGTGATCCACGCCTACGGGCGCAGGCCGGGCCAGCCCGTGGAGGTGTCGCTCACGCTGGGCGCGGGCCGCCTGGAGGTGCGCGTGGCCGACAGGGGCAGGCCCTTCGAAGCCTTCCCGGAAACGCTCCCGGGCATGCCCGATGCCGGGGAGCTGGACGACGTGCCCCTGGGCGGCTGGGGCCTGCGCATCATCGGTCAGGCGATGGAGCACGTGGACTACCGCAGCGAGGAGGGGCGAAACACCCTCACCATGTCCCGGCCCTGGAACGGGGTCGGGACCGGGCAGGCCTGAAGGGCGCGCGCGGTCCACGCGCGGGGACGCAAGCGGCTTGCGGGGGGGCGGTTGCCAAAGGGACGGCCATGGCATACACGGAAAACGGACGCCCGTCGGGGACCTGACGCAGCCTCTTCCCGAACCATTACCCAACGAACCGTCCCTCCCGCCGGGAGGGATTCCCCTCGCCGCCGCGTCCGCCGGGAATGATCCAGAACACCGCCAAACAGCTGAGCGCGCGAAACGTCCTGGAAGGGCTGCGCAAGGGGCTCACGCGTTTCTCCGGCATCTGCCGGGCGGCGCTCATCATGGCCGAAAGCCCGGCGTCGCCCCTTACCGTGCACGACCCCCGCAGGCTCCTGCGCGGCCACGAGCCCAAGCTGGCCAAAGTCTTCCTGGAATCCGACGAGTGGCGCTCCCAGGCCCCGGACACCCTGTCCATGAAGCCTTTCGGCCAGGCGGTGTGGGCGCCCAAGCTGCACCTCACCGGGCTCATCTGCTCGGGCGGCTATTCCCAGCCCCTCTTCTACCAGATGTGGTTCACCGAACTCCATCCCAACATGTGCTCCACCGGCCCCACCGAGCGCTGGCTCGAACACGCCTCCTGGCTGCTGGCCCACGACTACGCCTCCGAGGGCGCGTTCTTCACCTCGGCCTCCAAGCACGCCCTGGAGGCCTTCGAGCAGCACGCCGTGCGCAACCACCTCTTCACCGAGATGTCGCGCACTCTGGGCCGCCCGCCCCAGGTGCCCCTCTATCCCATCCTGGAGGCCGTGCTGGCCGTTTCCTCCACCCGCGAGGAGGGCCAGGCCCCCTCGGGGCGCATCATCTTCGTGGAGCCGCGCGACGCCCAGGACATCCCCTGGCTGGTGCGCTTCCCGGCCACGGAGCGCCCTTCGCTCTCCAACGCCAAGCACGTGCGCAAGCTCCTGTTGGCCGTGGAGGACTCCACCCGCCGCCTGGTCAGCGACGGCGAGCGGGTGCTGGGCATCAGCGCCCCGGCCGGGCACCTGGCGGCGCGCCTCACCGCCGACTTCCAGGACCGCTTCGGCTTCCTGCGCCTGGGCGGGCGTCCCGTGTGCAGCTTCGTGGACGGGGCCTACCAGTCCAGCACGCGCAAGCCCAACCTGGTGCTCCTGGAAGAGGCCCTGCTCGAATCGAACCTCTCTCCCGACGACGCCAGCCGCCTCTTCCACATCGTGACCGCCGTGGTGGACGAGGCCCGACGGCGCGGCTTCGGCTGCTCCCTCGTGCTCGACCCCGAGGGCACGCTCCCGCCCATGGCCGGACAGCACGTGGACCCTCCCCTGGACCTGGACGACCCCCAGAACCTGGACCTGGCCAAGTCCCTGGCCAAGCTCGACGGGGCGCTCCACCTCATCGGGGGCTCGAACCTGGCCGCCTTCGCCTGCCTGCTCGACGGCAAGGGCGTGGAATCCGAAGACCGTTCGCGCGGGGCGCGCTTCAACTCGGCCCTGCGCTTCACGGCCATGCACCAGGGCATCATCGCCGTGGTGGTTTCGGCCGACGCGCCGGTGTTCATCTTCCAGGGCGGCGTGCAGCTCAACGCCATGTGCGACCTGGGCCACGAGGACGTCCTGGACCTGACCCCACCCGCCCTGGCCGACTGGCTGGAGGGCCAATGAGACGTTCCACCGCCTGGGTGCTCTACGTGCGCCGCCGCGACGGCAGCCTGCGGCGCGGCCTGCGCCTGCCCGCGTGGGTTTTGGGCGTGGTGCTCCTGGCAGCCGTGGCGGGGACGGGCCATCTGGTCTGGAGGCTGCCCGACCTGGCCGGGCTCGCCGGGCTGGACGTGCTGGAGCGCGGCGAGGAGGGCTCGCGCCAGGCTTGGCGCGAGGCGCTCATCGCACAGCACGGCCGCCTTGCCGCCCTCTCCCGCGCGCTCGACGCCTCCGCCGGGTTCAACGCGGGCCTCGCCTCCGTGGTCAAGCTGCCCCCGACGCGCGGCCCGGAGCGCTCCATTGGTTCCGCAGGTCAGGTGGAGGGCGGCTTCGCCGACGAGGTGCGCCTGAGCCGCCAGCTGGCCGCCACCTCGCGCGCCCTGCTGGAGGAGGTTGCCTTCCAGGAGGCCCGCCAGCGCCTGCTGGCCTCCATCCTGCGCGAGCGCGCCACGGAACTGGCCGGTCGGCCCTCCCTGTGGCCCGTGCGCGGCGCGCTCAACTCCGATTTCGGCTACCGCTTCATGGGCCGCGCGCGCGATTTCCACAACGGCGTGGACATCGGCGTGCCCGTGGGCACGCCCGTGTCGGCCCCGGCCGACGGCACGGTGTCCTTCGTGGGGTACGAGTCCGGCTACGGGCTCATGGTGGTCATCGAACACCGTAGCGGGGTGAGCACCGCCTACGCCCACCTGCGCTCGGCAGAGGTGGCCCCGGGCGAGGAAATCCGGCGCGGCGCGCGCATCGCCCACTCGGGAATGAGCGGACGCACCACAGGCTCGCACCTGCACTACGAGGTGCGCGTGAACGGGCAGCCCGTGGATCCCATGCCCTTCATGGTCAA
The DNA here is from genome assembly GCF_013019105.1 of Fundidesulfovibrio magnetotacticus. Lineage (NCBI taxonomy): Bacteria > Pseudomonadati > Thermodesulfobacteriota > Desulfovibrionia > Desulfovibrionales > Desulfovibrionaceae > Fundidesulfovibrio > Fundidesulfovibrio magnetotacticus. The sequence continues at coordinate 110,509 of NZ_BLTE01000008.1, read as the reverse complement.
TTAAGCTTTGTTCAGGTTGGGCCGTACGGCTTTACGCTGGACGTGCAAACGCGTATGCAGCCCCATCCCTGGAAGCTCTAAGTCCAAAGGTCCAAGAACCATGACGAAATCCCTTCGCCTCGTTTCGGCGCTGCTGCTCCTCTCGGCATTCGGCCTGGGCGCGTGCAGCAAACTGGAAGTCTACGACCGCAATCTGCAGTACATGAACCCCACCATCTACCAGATGGAAAAGGAAGCCGTGGCCCGCGACCTTGACGTCGCCCAGGCCCAGTTCGCCCAGGCGGAGGCCTCCGGCGACCCTCAGCGCATCAAGGAAGCCCGCGATCGTCTGAAGGACATGCAGTCCAAGCAGCGCTCCATCACCTCGGAAGACAGGCGGCGCAACCGCACCTGGTAGCCGCCGCGCGACCTGCCCTTCGCCGTTCCGGGCGGGTCCGTCCGCGTTGCGGGCGCGGCTCGTCCGGCCCGGGCGGTCGCTCCGGCCGGTTCCTTCCGGTCGGCATTCGCCGGAGCCGCCCGCGCGGCCGCTCCTCACGCTTCAGGCGTAGCGCCGCCGCAGAACCTTGAGCATCGTACGCAGGCGGTGGGTGTAGTCGTGCCCGGCCAGCACCCGGGCCCTGGCGGCCTGGGCCACGCGCTCGCGCTCGGCCGGGTGGGCCAGGAAGTGGCGCGCCAGGTCCTCGATCTCCCCCGGGTCGGCGTAGGTGGCCGATTCCTTTCCCGGCTCGAAGAGTTCGTCCATCTGCTCGCGGCGGTCGGTGAGCAGGAACCCCCCGCACGCGGGAACGTCGAAGACCCGCTGGTTCACCGCGCCCTTCATCTGGAGGCTGGTGGCGTTGAAGTTCACCTTGCTGCGTGGATAGAAGCCCGGCAGCTCTTCCCGGTAGTTCAGGGGCGGGTGGAAGCTGAAGCCGCCCCCCGGCAGGAGCTTGCGCCAGCCGTCGTCGCCGGCCACCAGAGGCGCGAAGGGCGCGAGCCGCTTCACGCAGTCCAGACGGTAGAGCCGCGTGGCTTCCCAGGTGACAAGCTGCTCCAGGTCCAGCCGGGCCAGGGTGTCGTCCAGGGATTCCCAGAGGGCAAGCAGGTCGGGGCGTCCGGCGCGGAAGAAGGAGATGGCGTCGCGCTCTGGGGCCTGGGCGTAGTCAGGCGCGGCGGCGCGGGCGGCCCGGGCCGCGCCGGAGTGTCGGGAGAGCCGTTTGACCAGGCGGGTCGAGGGTTGGGCCATGGAATCGCCCACGAAGCTCGCGTCGCGCTCCCAGGCCGCTTTGCCGGGAGCGCCGGGGGCGAAGAGCCCCGTGTCGCAGCCCAGGGGCAGCCAGCGGGCATCGGTGAATCCGGCCCCGGTCAGGAAGGGCAGGGTGTCGCGGTCCCAGCTGAAGGCCTGGCACCAGGGGCTCGCCTGGCCGGGGAAGTCGTGCAGGATGAGCCGGGGGCTGTCCACGAACCAGGTGGCCAGGGGCAGGGCCATCTTCTCGAACAGGGCCATGATCTCGCCCTGGCGGTCGAGCCCCAGGTGGTTCACGGTGAGCGCGAAGTCTGGCTGGAAGGTGAAAGCGGCTTCCAGCAGGGCTTCCACGTAGGCACCGCTGGCGCGTTCCCCCTTGGGGAGGCTCAGCGCCAGGGCGTGCCAGCCCAGGCGTTCCATGGCCGAGAGGGCCTCGCGCTGGAGGAAGTAGCCGCTGGTGAGCACCAGGGCGCGGGGCTGGGGCGAACGGAAGCGCGGCCTGCGCACGGCCTCCCAGAAGCCGCTCGCGGTGCGGCGGGCCACGGGCCTAGCGCCTCGATTTCGACTTGGACTTGTCGGGGTCGGCCTTCTGGGAGCGGTCCTGCTCCTTCTTGCGGGAGAGTTCGGCCACCTTGGCGTTGAGGGCGTCGACCTGATGCTTCTGCTGGGCGGTGAGCTTCTGGATGCGCTGCTCGCACTGGTTCTTGAGGTCCAGGTCGCGGGCGGCCATGTCTTCCTTGAGCTTCTTGATCTCGCCTTCCTGTGCGGCCAGGAGCTGGTTCTTCTGCTCGAGCTGCTTTTTCAGGTCTTCGCCGGAGCAGCCCCCCAGGACGGGAGGCAGCAGGGCCAGGATCAGGACGAGGGCCAGAGGGGTGGCGAGGGTTTTGGATGTGGCGTGCATGGGCGTCCCTACTTGTTTTTGCGGACCAGTTTGCCCTGTTCGTAGACTTCGTCGCGCACGAGGGCGCCGTCCGGGGCGTATTCCTTGAGGGGGCCTTGCAGCTTGCCGCCCTGGAACCCGGCCTCCGTGCGCAGAACGCCGGATTCGTCCCACAGCCTGGACTGCTCGGAGAATTTGCGGCCGTCGCGGAAGCGGGCCACGGTTTCCTCCTCGATGCGCCCGTTTTCGGCGTAGCGCTTGATGGTCCAGGTGTCCTGGGCCACCGCCACCTCTTCGGCCAATTGGCCGGATTCGTACCAGAGCCTGCTCCAGGCCAGCCTTCCAGCCTCGTAGCGGGCCTCCAGGCGGGGCTTGCCGGAGGCGTGCAGGTCGCGCACGAGGCCCGTGAAGGGGGCGTTGTCCCCGGCCTTGTGGATGAGCCCGCCGCGCTCCTCCATCTCCTCCGGGGAGACGGAAGGCTGGTCCATGGACCGGGCCGGCACGGCGGTGAAGGCCAGAAGCAGGAGGAGGAAAAGGACGCGCATCGAAGCCTTGATACCCTCAAGACGAAATGGCTGGCAAGGGCCAAGCCCCGCTTGCTTTCCAGGGAAGTTGGCATTAGCTTCCCCCGACGCGGCACTGCCCGCGAATCCGGGAGCCTCCACCGTCATGAGCCTGCCACCGACCCAAAAGCGCGACAAATCCACCTCCTTCTTCTCCCCCCACCGAGGCGACCTCTTCGTGGTGTGCATCTGGGTCGTCAGTCTGGTGCCCGCGTTCCTCATTTCGGTGTTCAAGAAGGACCCGCTCTACGCCTCGTTCATCACCATCCTCATCCAGTTTCTGGCCTCGTTCGGCTCCATCACGCTCTTCGGCGTGATCAGCCAGCTCTTGTGCTACCGCTACATCGAGTCCTCCGACGTGCACGACCGCATCATGGACGGGCTTTTCTACGGCTTCCACGGGGGCATGATCCTCTGGATCGTCTACGCCTTCTTCCGCATGCTCTTCGGCATGCGCGAGGTGGGCGAAATCAACGCCCTGGTGGGTTTTTCCGGGATCATGTGCATCACCTCGTGCGTGCTTGGCATTTTCCTGGGCTTCGTGGTGGGCCGTTTCGAGGAGCGCAAGCGCAACAAGGGCTTCTAGGCCGCCCTGTCGGGGAGCAGGAGCCGTTCCTCAACGGAAGAAGTGATGGTTCCCGCTGCAAGCCTTGAAGATTCGTCCGCGCGGATTCCGGGCGCGCGCGCCTAGCGTCCATCCTCCTCCGCCAGGGGGAAGCGCAGGGTGAAGACCGTGCTCCCGTCGCCGCCGCGCGCGCTCACCGTGCCTCGCAACTGGTCCGCCAGGCTGGCCACCAGCCTGAGCCCCAGCGTGGAAGCCCCGTCCAGCGTGAACCCCCCGGGCAGGCCCGCGCCGTCGTCCTCCACCGTCAGTTCCGCCTCGCCGTCCCTCCTGGTCAGGGAGACGCGCAGCCTGCCCCGCGCCGCGTCGCGCAGGCCGTGCTTGAAGGCGTTGGTGGCCAGTTCGTTGACGATGAGCCCGAAGGGTATGGCCTGGTCCAGGGTGAGGGGCACGGTGTCCAGCGCGGTGTCCAGGCGGATGTCGCGCCCCTGGCGGTAGGACTGGGCCAGGCGGGGCAGCAGGCGCTCCAGGTAGTCTCCCGCCTCGATGCGCCCGAAGTCGTGGGTGCTGTAGAGTTGCTCGTGGATCATGGCCATGGAGGCCACGCGGCCCTGGCTTTCGGCGAGCACGTCCAGGGCCTGGGGGTGCTCCAGGCTCTCGGCCTGGAGGCTCAACAGGCTCGAGATGATCTGGAGGTTGTTCTTCACCCGGTGGTGTACCTCCGCGAGCAGCACCTCCTTCTCCTTGAGCGAGGCGGCCATGCGCTCCTCCACGGCCTTGCGGGCCGTGACGTCCAGCGACATCTGCACGCGCACGAGGCGTCCGTCGAACCAGCGCACCACGCGGTCGTGGTTGAGGTACCAGCGGCCCGAGACGGGGTTGTAGTCTTCCCAGAGCCTGGGGGCCGAGGCCGCGCCGTCCTGGGCCACGAGGATGTCCATGTCGCACTTCGCGCAGGGGGCCTCGCAGGAGCGGAAGGCCTTGTGGCAGACCTCGCCCGTGTGGTCGCGGCCGAAGGCCTCCTTCATGGCCTGGTTCATGAACAGGATCTCGCGCGTGCGCACGTCCACCACGTTCACCTCGGAGGGCACGCTCTCCAGGATGGCGGTGAGGGTGCGGTTGGCCTCGGTGAGCACCTCCTCCGCGCGCTTGCGCCGGGTGATGTCGCGGGCGCTGCCCAGCATGTATCCCTGGCCCCCGCGCTCCATGTGGACCACGCGCACTTCCACGGGGAAGTCGTGCCCCTGGCGGTGGCGCATGCGCGTCTCGAAGACGGCCAGGCGGTTTTCGCGGATGTCGCGCGTGAACTGGGCCAGGTTTTCGTCGTCGCGGCCCAGGTCCAGGTCTGTGATGGACATCCCAAGAAGCTCCTCGCGCGGGCGACCCGTCTGGCGCTCGGCCTCGGAGTTCACCTCCACGAGCCTGCCCTCCATGTCCGTGAGGTACAAGGCGTCGCCCGCGCACTCCACCAGCTGCCGGAAGCGCTCCTCGCTCTCGCGCAGCGCGGCCTGGGCGTCCTTGAGGGGCCCCAGGTCCACGTCGATGCAGAAAAGCGCCGTGTTTCCGCGCGCCGTTTGCACCACGGCGTGGCTGGAGAAAACCTGGGCCGTGGAGCCGTCCTTGCGCACGAGGTCCAGCTCCGAGGCCGGAATGGGCTGGCCCGTGGAGGCCATGTGGGCCACGGCCGCGCGCACCTCGTCGCGCATGGCGGGGGGGATGATCAGGTCGGTCAGGTTGCGTCCCAGCGCCTCCTGGCGGGTGTAACCGTAGATGACCTCCGAGGCCTTGTTCCAGTATTCCACCGTGCCGTCGGGGCCGTAGCCCTGCACCGAGACGGCCTCCACGTTGTCCAGGAGCGAGCGGAAGCGCTCCTCGCTCTCGCGCAGGGCTGCCAGGGATTCCAGGCGGTCCGTGGCGTCGCGGGCGGCGGCCACCACCACGCCGTCGCGGGGCTGGGCGTTCCATTCGATCCAGCGCCAGGCGCCGTCCTTGCGCCGCATGCGGCAGACGAACACCGCCACGGAGAGCTCCCCGCGCAGCCTGTCGGCGGCCCGGCGCACCGCGGAAAGATCGTCGGGGTGGATCAGTTCGTCGTAGCGCCTGCCCGCCAGGTCCTCCTGGCGGTAGCCCAGGGTGTGCTCCCAGGCGGGGTTGAGGCGCACGAAGCGACCGTCCGGCCCCAGGGAGCAGAGCATGTCCAGGCTGAAGGTGAAGAGCTGTTCCAGTTCGCGGCAGTCGCGCTGGCGGGCCGCGAAGTCCATCCGGGCCGCGCGCAGCCTGAGCCCCAGGAAGACCGCCGCGCCCGAGGCCAGGGCGGCGAAGAGAACGAGCCAAAGGGGGAGGAACGCCAACACCTCCCGGAGAATAGCCTGGTCAGAAGACATGGCGTGGTCCTGTAGGGGTGGGACATGCAAATCTATCCTTCTTAATACACCCTGCTTGCGGGATGTCGAGGAATTTTCGCGGCGCGCCCCGTTCAGCCAGGGTTGCGGACCCGGACGGCGTAGGCCTCCACGTCGAACTTGCGGTGCAGGCCGGCCAGGGTCATGGAGCGCACCACGCCGAACACGGGGCGATCGCCCCAGGGCCTGTCGTGCACGCCGCCCAGGGACCAGGCGATGCCCGCGTAGCCGTTGGGGTCGCGCCCGTCCAGGGAGAGGCGGTCGTTGAAATCCACGGCCAGGGCCTGGGCCTCCTCCACGCAGGGGGTCCATTCCAGGAGCTTCTTGCACCAGTACATGCGCATGTAGCCGTGCATCTTGCCCGTGCGGACCAGTTCGGTCTGGGCCGCATTCCAGGCGGGATCGTCGGTGCGGGCGGCCTCCAGCCGGTCGCGGGGGTAGAGGGCCGGGCGCGGGTCGCCCCGGTGCTTCTCCAGGGAGGCCCTGGCCCAGGCGGGATAGCAGGAGGTCTGGTCGTAGTCCTGGGCGTGGAGGCAGAAGTTGTCGGCCAGTTCGCGCCGGACCACGAGTTCCTCCAGGAAGGCCTGGCGGTCCTCCTCCGGGGCCTCGGCCGAGGCGGCCGAGAGGGCCGCGCGCTGGCCCGAGAGCATGCCGAAGTGCAGCCAGGGCGAGAGCCCGGACTGGGCGTCCCGGGAGGGGTTGTTGCGGGCCTGGGCGTAGCCTGCGAGCCCGTGCCGGACGAAGCGCTCCAGGGCCGCCGCTGCGGCGTCCTCCCCGGGCGCGAAGCCCTGGGGGGCGCGCGCTCCGGCAAGGCGCGGCAGGGCCTGCTCCAGGCCTTGGAGCCCGGGATGGGGCGGCAGAAGAGGGGGGCGCTCCTGCACGGGCAGGGCGGGGAACTCCTCCAGGAATTCCGGCAGGAGCCTGCGGATCTTGGGTCGGAGGGTGCGCGCGGCCGTCTCGCGTTTGTCGGAGGCCGCGATGCAGGGGACCGTGTTGCGCGAGTCGGTCTCGTAAAGAGGGCAGGGCATGGCCCGGGCGGCGTCCCGGAGCCAGCGGCGCTTGTGGCGCAGCGGGTCGAAGTCTGCCACCACGGCGCGGGCGTCCACGGCGCGGGCCAGGCGCGCGGCCTGGACGGGCGGGTCGCCCAGCAGGCGCGCGAAGGGCACGCCCAGGGCCTCCAGGCCCCGGGCGGTCTCCTCCAGGCCGCCCAGGAGGAAGCGCACGTGGGCCGGGTTGGGGGCGGGGTAGTCCGGGTCCAGGCAGTGGAAGGCGGCCACGGAGCACCCGGCGCGCCGGGCCAGCAGGAAAGCCTGGGCCAGGCCCCAGTTGTCGCGGGCGCGGTGGTCGCGGTGCATCCAGTAGAGCACGGGGCCTGCGCCTTCCGTGCCCGGGGAGAGGAGTCTGGTCCGGTGTTCGTTCATGGGGCCTCCGTGCGGTGCGCTTGCCTTTGGACGGGCCAGCCGCTAGGATCGGGAACAAGAACCCAACCCGGAGGAAAGATGCCCTCGTTCGACGCCGTGAGCAAGGTGGACCTGCAGGAAGTGGACAACGCCGTGAACAATACGGTGAAGGAGATCGCCACGCGCTTCGATTTCCGGGGCTCCAAGACCGAGGTCCGCCTGGACAAGAAGGACAAGAATCTGGTGGTGATCACCGAAAGCGAGATGCGCGCCAAGGCCGTGCGCGAGATGCTCATCGGCAACCTGGTGAAGCGCAAGGTGGACGTGAAAAGCGTGGAGTTCGGCGAGGCCAAGCCTGCGGGCGGCTCGCTCATGCGCCTGGAAGCCAAGATCAAGGAAGGGGTGGACAAGGACACGGCGCGCAAGATCGTGGCCCTGGTGAAGGACTCCAAGATCAAGGTGCAGACCCAGATCATGGACGACATGGTCCGTGTGACCGGCAAGAAGATCGACGATCTCCAGGCCGTGATGCGCCTGCTGGGCGGGTCGGACCTGGAAGTTCCCCTGCAATACGTCAACATGAAAAGCTAGAGGTGGGCATGCGCCACGTCCTGACCGCGTTGTTGCTGTTCTCGCTGGCCGGTTGCGCCGGGGCCGACCGGCCCCTGACCCTGAGCGAATTCTACGGATTCTGCTGGCCCATGCAACAGGGGTCCGGCTGCTGGGACGACAATCTCTGCGAGGACTACAGGGGCTTCTTGCAGCAGGAACAGACCAGCAAGGCCGAGTGCATCAAGGGGTGCAACGAGATAGAGACCATGGAGTGGCGCCAGAACGCCCTGCGTGGCTGCGACGGCTCCATCCGCAACGCCACGGACTGGTGCGAAAAGTACTGCCGCCGCCTCTTCGACTACGGCAATCCGGCCCAGGCCGAGTAGGCGGGGGGCGGCCGACCCGGGCGCAGCGCAGCCCGCAAACGCAGCGCAGCCCGCAAACGCAGCGCAGCCCGCAAACGCAGCGCAGCCCGCAAACGCAGCGCAGCCCGCATTGCCGGGAGTCCCCGCCCTTCAATCCCTTGGCACAGGCTGCGTTCGCGGTCCGTGGTCCGCGTGCCCCGGCGCGCTCCAGGAGCAGGCCGCGCGGCCAGGCCCTGTTCGAGAGGCGTCTCAGGGGGCGGCGATGCAGGAGGCCTGGCTGTCCGCCAGGGGCAGGGCGATGGTGAAGCGCGTCCCCGCGCCCGGCCGCGATTCCACGGAGAAGGAACCTCCGTGGTTGCGCGTGATGATGAAGTAGGACACCGACAGCCCCAATCCCGTGCCCTCGCCGGGCTTCTTCGTGGTGAAGAAGGGCTCGAAGATCTTCTTGCGGGTGGCCTCGTCCATGCCCGGTCCGTTGTCCTCCACCTCCAGCACCGCGCAGCCCTCCCCGCGCAGCAGGCGCAATGCGATCGCCGGTTCGCGATCCCCGAAGTCATGGCAGGCCAGTGCGTGTGCGGCGTTGGTCAGCAGGTTCAAGACCACCTGCTCTATCTCAATGGCCGCGCAGGGGACGTCCGGCATGTCCGCCTGGTAGTGCCGCTCGATGCGTATGCGGCGGAAATCGAAGTTCCTTTTCAGGTCGTAGTCGGTGGAAGCCAGCTCCAGGGCGCGCTCCAGGATGTCTTCCAGCGCGGCGGGGGCCTTGAGCGTGGGGCTCTTGCGGATGAAGCCGAGCATGTTCCGGACGATGGCGTTGGCCCGTCTGCCCGACTGCTCGATGGCGTTCAGGAACGTGAGGACCCCCCGTTCCTCCAGGTAGCCCAGGATGGCCTCCATGGAGCAACCGGCCCGCTGCGCGGCCTGGGTGTTGGCCAGGGTCCCGGGGGCGAGCCTGCGCCGGATGATCTGCGCCGATTGCAGGATGCCCGAGAGGGGGTTGTTGATCTCGTGGGCCATGCCCCCCGCGAGGCTGCCCACGGAGAGCATCTTTTCGGTCTGGACCATCCTGTTCTCGATGGCGGCGCGCACGGTCACGTCGTCCAGGCGCAGCACGGCCCCTTCCGTCGCGCCTTCGCCGTAGGGATAGACCATGATGTCGAGCAGTCGCGTTTCGCCCTCGCGCGCGAAGTGCGCGCGCTCCTGGCCAGTGGGGCTCCCGGTTTGCATGGCCTGGTGCACCGAAGCCATCTGCCCGGACAGCCAGGGGAAGGCCTCGGCCAGGGGCGCGCCCAGGGCCTCGGCCGGGGACATGCCGGAGAGCTCCTGGGCGCACTTGTTCCAGTGGGTCACCACGCCCCGGGTGTCCACGGCGATGAGGGCCGAGGGCATGCATTCGAGGATCTGGTCCAGCACGGTGCGCGTCCTGCGCAGCGACTCCTCCACCCGCTCGGTGAACCGTCTCAGGCGCTCCCGGCTCTCCAGCAGGGCCTCTTCGGCCTGTTTGCGGGCGGTGATGTCCTGTACGGTGCCGTGGAGGCGTTCCACTTTACCCGACTCGTCCAGGATGGGCCGCCCCCTGACCAGCAGGTGGACATGGGCGCCGTCGGGCCGGACGAGGCGGAGTTCCCGTTCGTAGGGCTGGCCCGTGGCCAGCGCCCGGTTCACCGTGTCGATGTAGGGCAGCCGGTCCTCGGGGTGTATCAGCCTGAGAACCGTGTCGTACGTTCCGGTCGGGCCGACCGGGTCCAGGCCGAGGATGTGGTAGGTCTGGTCGGACCAGAAGGATTGGCCGGTCTCCGGCTCCCAGTCCCAGTCGCCCACCTGTGCGATGCGCTGGGCCTCCTGGAGGCGTTCGGTGGTCTGCATCAGCCGTTCCTCGGCCAGGCGTTGCTCGGTGATGTCCTGGTTGGCCCCGACCACCCGCCGGGGACCCGGGTCGGACATGGTGAAGAAGCGTACGCGGATGTGGCGCATCTCGCCGTCGCGGCGGATGATGCGGTGCACCAGGGTGTGCACGGCCCTGGGGTCCGAGTTGTTCAGCTGAGCCATGGCGGCCTGGGTGAAGAGCGGGATGTCGTCGGGGTGGAAGAATTCCCGGACGTAGCGCTCGTAGCTCATGCTGTAGCCGCCCTCGCGCTCGGCAGTGGTGCCGTAGAGGGCGTAGAACTGGTCGTTCAGATGGAGTGTTCCGCTGGCCGGGTCCGCCTCCCAACGGACCAGCCTGGCCATGTCCATGGCCAGGGCCAGCTGCGCGGAGCGCGTCTCCAGGGAGCTCTCCAGCTCCTTGCGTTCGGTGATGTCCTGGTTGGCCCCCACGCGCTTGACCGAACGCCCCGACTCGTCGAGCAGGGTGGTGTGGCGGACGGTGATGTGGCGAATCTCACCGTCGCGCCGGATGATCCTGTGGTCGGCCGAGGAGATCCCGGAGGATGCTTCGGTGCGGCCCTTCATGATTGCGGACAACACCGCGTCGCGGTCATCCGGGTGAACGAACTCCCGCAGGTACACGTCCATGGGCATGTCCATGCCGCCCTCTTGTTCCGCAGTGGTGCCGTAGAGGGCGTAAAAGGCCGGATTGAGCGTGTAGACGTCGGTGGCGAGGTCGCGCTCCCAGCGGACCAGCTTGGCCATGTTCATGGCCAGGGCCAGCTGGGCGCGGTCCGTCTCGAGGGCGCGCTGCAGGGTTTTGCGCGTCGTCACGTCGCGCAGGGTGGTCACCGCGCCAAGGAGGTTCCCCCGGGCGTCGTGGAAGGGCGCAGCGTCTGCTTCCATGTGGCGCAGGGGCTGGCCTGGGGCGCGTACGCTCATGGCGGCGTCGCGCACGCGCAAGCCGGAGAGAGCCATGGCGAGGGGGATGCGGTCCCTGGCAAGAGGCGTTACGCCGTCGGCCTCGAAGAGCCCGTAGCCTTCGGCCCATTCGTCCGGCCCGAGCGGGGCGGCGTCCCTGCCGTGCCATTCGCGCGCCGTGCGGTTGAAGAGGATCAGTCGCCCCCGGGCGTCGCAGGCAACCACGGCCTCGTGGAGGGTGTCCAGGAGGATGTGCGCGAATTCGCTGTCCGTAGGGTTGCTTGGGGCGCGTTCGAGCGGGTCGACCACGCCGGATGACGCCCCCTCCAGACGCGCCTCGAGCTGGGCGATGCGCAGGCGCGCTTCATCCAGTTCACGACGGAGCTTTTCTTCTGCGCTGGGTTCGTAGTTCAAGCCAGTGGCCTCCCGCTTCCCGCGTGGGATGGAAAGCTCGATACGGCAGCTGGGACGCGGATAACAACATTAAACAATTCCGCCTGCGGTGTCCACGGCGGGACGCAAGTCCGCAGGCGGTCCGTTCGGCGGTTTAAAAGGGGATGCTTACGCCGAACGGAGCGCACAGGCGGGGCAGGGCTCGCCCGAAGAGGAAGTCGAGTTCGCCGCCGGGGGTCCCGGTGCGTTCCAGGAAGGCGCGCCGGAAGCGGTCCTCGGCGCTCGCCAGTTCGGAGAGCTCCGCGTTGGCCGCGGCCGATCCCTCGGCCGCCCGCCTGGCCAGGGCCATGATCCGCGCCGCCGGAAAGGTCTTGTCGTGGAAGCGCGCCAGTTCCGCCAGCGCGCCTTCTTGAGGGACGATATCAGCTCTGGTCAGGCGGTCCCTGCTGTAGTAGTCTACCAAAGTTCGCGGGTCCCGGCAGAAAAGCAGTCGGCACTCCGCTGGACGGGCGTGGTGGATGGCGCAGCGCGCCGCATCCGGCTCGTGGAATACGCAGGCGTGGCCCGTTTCGGCGGAGGCCAGGCGCACAAGTTCGCGCGCAAGCGGGGCCAGCCCGCCCCGGACGTTGTCCCGGGCGAGTTCCCCGGCGCGCAGGGTGACGAGGCGGTCGCGGGTGATGGCCCCGGCGGCCAGGAGTTCGAGGTCGTCTTTGTGCAGGGCGGGCGGCCCGGCCTGGCAGCAGCGGCCGCAGCGTCGGCAGGTAAGAGCGCCGGGCGCGTGATCCATGGGGTGTTTTGTCCGCGAGGTCTTGTGAAATTGGTAACGGAGGCGGCCTTCGGGCGCGCCGACCGTGCCCGCGCAGTGTGCGTACGCGTCCCGGGAACGGCGCGCAAGCCTTTTGGCAGGCCTTCCGGCGGGTGAAAATTGCCCTGAAAGGTAGGGATGTTCCGGGATTGAATTTCCTTTGCAGCCCGGAACATTCCATGTTAGAAACTTCACGCGCGTGGTATTTTGAGTGGATTGGCTGCAATCCCTGATACTTCTCTTTCAGGTCTGTCCTGAGGATGTCCGCGTCAGGGCCCCGATAGCGAGGCTCCTGGGCTGTTGTCGGGAAAACGTCGCCTCCGCGAGGGCGGGGCGCGATTTTCGTAAACAGGGCTGTAACTCTTACAACTCTTTTGGAGGAACACATGGCGAAACACCCGACCCCGTTGCTGGACCAGCTTGAGAGCGGTCCGTGGCCCAGCTTCGTCTCCGATCTGAAGCATGCCGCGGAAGTGCGCCACAAGAACCCGAAGGGCATTGAACTGCAGATCCCCGAAGACGTCATCGACGACCTGCTGGGCCTGCTGGAAATGTCCTACGAGGACGGCACCACCCACTGGAAGCACGGCGGCATCGTGGGCGTGTTCGGCTACGGCGGCGGCGTCATCGGCCGCTACTGCGACCAGCCCGAAAAGTTCCCCGGCGTGGCCCACTTCCACACCGTGCGCGTCGCCCAGCCCTCCGGCCTGTTCTACAAGGCCGAGTACATGGAAGAGCTGTGCGACCTGTGGGACTTCCGCGGCTCCGGCATGACCAACATGCACGGCTCCACGGGCGACATCATCTGGCTGGGCACCACCACCCCCCAGCTGGAAGAAATCTTCTACGAGCTGACCCACAAGCACAACCAGGACCTCGGCGGTTCGGGCTCCAACCTGCGCACCCCGGCCTGCTGCATCGGCATGAGCCGTTGCGAGTTCGCCTGCATGGACGCCCAGCACATCTGCCATACGTTCACGAACGAATACCAGGACATGCTGCACCGCCCGCAGTTCCCCTACAAGTTCAAGTTCAAGTTCGACGGCTGCCCCAACGGCTGCGTGGCCTCCATCGCCCGCTCCGACTTCTCCATCATCGGCACCTGGAAGGACGACATCAAGATCGACCAGGCCGCCGTGAAGGCCTACGTCGGTGGCGAGATCCCGCCCAACGCCGGCGCCCACGCCGGTCGCGACTGGGGCAAGTTCGACATCCAGAAGGAAGTCATCGACCTGTGCCCCACCAAGTGCATGAAGTATGAAGGCGGCAAGCTGACCATCGAAACCGCTGAGTGCTACCGCTGCATGCACTGCATCAACGTCATGCCCAAGGCCCTTCGCGTGGGCGACGAGCGCGGCGCTTCGATCCTGCTGGGCGCCAAGGCCCCCATCCTGGACGGCGCGCAGATGTCCTCGCTGCTCGTTCCCTTCATCCCCTGCGAAGACCCCTACGACGAGATCAAGGAAGTGGTCGAGCTCGTGTGGGATTGGTGGATGGAAGAAGGCAAGAACCGCGAACGCCTCGGCGAGACCATCAAGCGCCTGGGCTTCCAGAAGCTGCTCGAAGTCACCAATATCAAGCCCATGGCCCAGCACGTCCGCGAGCCCCGCACCAACCCCTACATCTTCTGGAAGGAAGACGAGGTGCCCGGCGGCTGGTCCCGCGACATCAACGAATACCGCAAACTGCACCAGCGCTAAAAGGGGGAACAAGATATGGCGTTCGTTTCTTCCGGGTACAATCCCGACAAGCCCATGGAAGACCGCATCTCCGACATCGGACCGCGGTTTTATAAAGAATTCCTGCCCCCGGTTCTGGAAAAGAACTACGGCAAGTGGGTTTCCCACGAGATCCTGGAGCCCGGCCTCCTGGTGCACGAAGCCGAATCCGGCGACAAGGTCTACACCGTCCGCGTGGGCTCCGCCCGCCTGATCTCCACGGAACTCATCCGTGAAGCCTGCGCCGTGGCCAAGCAGTACTGCGACGGCTACCTGCGCTGGACCACCCGCAACAACATCGAGTTCATGACCACCAGCCTCGAGTCCGCCAAGGCGCTCAAGGCCGACCTGAACTCCCGCAAGTTCGACAAGGGTTCCTACAAGTTCCCCGTCGGCGGCACCGGCGCCTCCGTGTCCAACATCGTCCACACCCAGGGCTGGATCCACTGCCACACCCCGGCCACCGACGCCTCGGGCACCGTGAAGATCATCATGGACGAACTCTTTGAAGAGTTCACCAACATGCGCATGCCCGCCATCGTGCGCGTGGCCGTGGCCTGCTGCCTGAACATGTGCGGCGCCTGCCACTGCTCCGACCTGGCCGTCGTGGGCTTCCACCGCAAGCCCCCCATCATCGACCACGAGTACCTGGACAACATGTGCGAGATCCCCCTCGCCATCGCGTCCTGCCCCACCGGCGCCCTGAAGCCCGGCAAGACCGAGCTGGAAGGCGGCAAGAAGGTCAACACCATCCTGGTGAACAACGACCGCTGCATGTACTGCGGCAACTGCTACACCATGTGCCCCTCGCTGCCCCTTTCCGACAAGGAAGGCGACGGCGTGATCATCATGGTCGGCGGCAAGGTGTCCAACCGCATCTCCATGCCCAAGTTCTCCAAGGTCGCCGTGGCCTTCATCCCCAACGAGCCGCCCCGCTGGCCGACCCTCGCCAAGGTCTGCAAGAAGATCATCGAGGTTTACGCCGCCGAGGCCAACAAGTACGAGCGTCTGGGCGACTGGGCTGAACGCATCGGCTGGGAAAGCTTCTTCAAGAAGACCGAGCTGGAGTTCACCCACCACCTGATCGACGACTTCCGCGACCCCGCCTACTTCACCTGGCGTCAGTCCACCAACTTCAAGTTCTAAGAGCGTAACCACCGGGGGCGCGGGCTCATGCCCGCGCCCCCGGCAACACAAGCGAGGTTAAGAATGGACGAAGCACAAGCCAGGCAGACCGTTGTCGACACCTTGAAGTCCAAGACCAACAAGTCCAAGTTCTACCTGAAGGACTTCTACGCCTTCCTGCCCGACATGAAGAAGATGGAAGTCTCCAAGCTGGTCAACAAGATGGTCGCCGAGGGCACCCTGGAATACTGGTCCTCCGGTTCCACCACCATGATCGGCCTCAAGGGCGCCGGCAAGCAGCACGCCACCGAAGAAGGCGAGTAGGCCGCAACGCCTGAAAGCTTTCCCGCGTCCCGCTCCCGCATGCCGGCGGCCAACGCCGCGGAATGAAGGGCGCGGGGCGTGGACTTGCGTCCGGCCCCCGGGCCGCACCACATGATCCGTATCCCCCGCCTCGTCCTGGCCGGCCTCTCCGGCGGTTCCGGCAAGACCATCGTCTCGCTGGGCCTCGCGGGCGCTTGGGCCAGAAAGGGACTCGCCGTAGCGCCCTTCAAGAAAGGGCCCGACTACATCGACGCCGCCTGGCTGGGCCTCGCCGCAAATCGCCCGGCATGCAATCTCGATCCCTTCCTCATGGAACCCGATGCCGTGCGGGCGCTCTTCGTTGAGCGCGCAAAGGGCCTAGACCTCGCCGTGGTGGAAGGCAACAGGGGGCTCTTCGACGGCGGAGACGCCAAGGGCAGCGTGGCCACCTCCCAACTGGCACGCACCCTCGACGCACCCCTCGTGCTCGTCCTGGACGCCACCAAGATGACCCGTACGGCCGCAGCCGTGGTGCTCGGTTGCAATTCCTTCGAACCGGGTTTCAAGCTCGCGGGCGTCATCTGCAATCGCACCGCCGGCGATCGGCACCGCTCCATCCTTCGCCAGACCATCGAGGAATACACCGGGGTGCCCGTGCTGGGCATGCTCCCCAAGCTGCGCCAGAACCCCATCAGCGAACGGCACATGGGGCTCATGTCCAACTGGGAGCAGGAAGGACTGGAAGACATCCTCTCCGGCATCGCCCGCACCGTGGCCGACCACTGCGACCTGGACAGGCTCCTGGACATCGCGCGCCAGGCCCCCGACATGGCTCCGGCAACCGAAGCCCTCTGGCCGCCGACACTTCCAGGCCCCAAGCCGCGCATCGGCTACGTGCTCGATGCCGCTCTCTGGTTCTACTACCAGGAGAACCTGGAGGCGCTGCGCCGCGCCGGGGCGGAACTCACGCCCGTCAGCCTCCTCGCCACGGATCCCTGGCCCGAACTGCACGGCCTTTATCTGGGTGGAGGTTTCCCGGAGACGCAGGCCCGCGCCCTGGCCGACAACATCGCCGTGCGCGAACACGTGCGCGCCCTGGCCCTCTCCGGAGCGCCCGTTTATGCCGAGTGCGGGGGGTTTATGGTGCTTTGCGAGGAGCTTCACGCCGGAGGCTCCATCTACCCCATGGCAGGCGTCTTCCCCCTGGCCACCACCCTCTGCGACAGGCCCCAAGGCCTGGGCTACGCCGAGGCCGTGGTGAGCGCGCCCAATCCCTTCCACCCCGTCGGAACGACCCTTCGCGGCCACGAATTCCATTACTCGCGCTGTATTCCCCGCTCCAGCTACACCGGGCACGGCGATCCGCCCGTCATGGCCCTGCGCATGGAACGCGGCGCTGGGATGCTCCATGGCATGGACGGCGCGGTCATGGGAAACACCTTCGCCGCCTACACCCACATCCACGCCCTGGGCGCGCCGCATTGGGCCGTCAACTTCGTGCGCGCCGCGCAGGCGGCCAGAGAGGGCGCCGCCCTCTCTGGACTCTCCCGCCAGGGCTCCGCCCTGGACCCGCTGGGGGGATGATCCCCCCAGACCCCGCAATTGCTTCGCGGGCTTCACCGGGGAGGCCTGTGTGACCGGGGGCGGCCAGTCTCCAGACGCCCGGACAGCAGCAGACACCCGCCGGGAACGCGCTCAAAGCAGCCCTTATCCCAGCGGACTGCCATCGTCGTAAGCGACGATGAACAAGGCATTATCATTTAAAATCCAGGAATCGGATCTCGTTCGAATATTTGGCGCGAAGCGCCGCGGCCCCCCGCGCGGGGATTCGCGGCTTTGCGCGCATTCCCGCGCGAAAGGCGGCGCAGCCGCAAGGGTCCGGCAAGACGGTCGTAGCCGGTGAAGCCCGCGAAGCGGAATGGGATTCCAAAGGCCTAGCCCTTTGGCCGCCGGAGGCTTCTTCACGTCTGACCGGCCGGTCATCACTGCCGAATCGCACGCAGTCGCGAAGTCGCAGGAGTCTCAATGTCGTAGGCGCCACTAGCGGCGGAGAGATCGATCCGGACGCAGTGCGTTCCCGGTTTTAGCCATGCTTCTGGAGCAATTTCATCGTCCTGGACGCGAGTTCGAGGCCTGGTGAGGCATCCAGGGCTGCACGAGCTTCGGCCATGGCTTCATCCCGGCGTCCGGCGCGGGCTTTCAGATAGGCGGAGGCAGCCATCATGAGGGGGCGGTCGCCGGCTTTCTTGCGGGCGTCGGCAATGGCTTTAAGGCAAGCGTCGGGTTCGCCGGATTTGAGGGCGGCGGTGGCGAGCAGGTCGTAGGCGCGAGGGTTTTCCGGGCTGGTTTCCATGGCCCCGCGCAGGTATTCTATGGAAGCCTTGTGATGGCCTTTGTCCTGGAGCTTCACGGCGAGCATGGGGAAAAGCCCGTCCTCGTCCACGCGCAGGGACACGGCTTCGCGGAAGCTGCGCTGGGCTTCCAGGAGGTTGTTTTCCTCAAGGTATTTCTGGCCTTTGATGATGAGCTGATCGATCTTAAGCTTTCGTTCGCGCATCTGCGCCAGGCTTTCGCGTTCGAGGTCTTCCTGGACCTTTTTGTAGACGGCGGCCACGAACTGGAAAAGCTTGGGCTCCTGTCCTTTGACGTAGGGGAGCCCCTTGGGGACCAGTTTCTGGATGCGCTGCATCTTGTTGATGTTGGAAAAGGCCTCGCGCAGAAGGCTTTCGATCTCGGCGCGATCGGTGCCGGGGAGTTTGACAGCAACGAAGGCCTTGAGCGCCGAGGCCAGGGTGGCCAGTGAGCGCAGGTCCTCGTTCTTGAGATAGGCCGCCTTGCAGCGGGCGAGGTCTTCCTTGATGGTCTTGGCGGTGATCTGCATGGAATCCTCAGGGGTTAGTGGGCGAGACTCCAATCCTTGCCTACGCCCATGTCAGCAGCCACGGGCACATCCAGGGAGACCACCCCGGACATGAGTTCGCGCAGTCGTTCTCCGGCGGCGTGGGCGCTGGATTCGGGAGCCTCGATGACCAGCTCGTCGTGCACCTGGAGAATGAGCCGGGCATTCAAGGAGCGCAAGGCGTCGTCCTTCCAGGCGGCCAACATGGCCATCTTGATGATGTCGGCGGCGCTGCCCTGGATGACGGTGTTCACGGCCTGGCGGCGGGCCTGGGATTCCAGCTGGGCGTTGCGGGAATCGATGTCCGGGAGCCTGCGGCGGCGGCCGGCCAGCGTGGTCACGGAGCCGGTCTCTTTGGCCTGGTCCACCACGGACTGGTAGTAGTCTTTGAGCACGCTCATGCGTTCGAAGTACCGGGTTATGAAATCCTTGGCGGCGGCGAGGGTCAGGCCCAGTTCGCGGCCGAGCTTCTGGGGACCCATGCCGTAGAGCAGGCCGAAGTTGATGGTTTTCGCCTGGCGTCGTTCTTCGGGTGTCACTGCTGCCTGGGTTTTGTCGAAGAGCAGGGCGGCCGTGCGGGCGTGGATGTCCTGGCCCTGGCGGAAGGCCTCCAGGAGGGCGGGGTCCTTGGAGAAGTGCGCCAGCACGCGCAATTCGATCTGGGAGTAGTCGGCGCTGGCGAGCAGGCGCCCGGGAGCGGCGGTGAAGAGGGCGCGCATGCGCTTGCCCAGTTCGCCGCGCACAGGAATGTTCTGGAGGTTGGGCGCGCTGGAAGAAAGCCGTCCGGTGGCGGTGGCCAGCTGGTTGAAGGTGGTGTGGATGCGGCCTTGCCCGTCGGCGAGCGCGGGCAGGGGGTCCAGGTAGGTGGAGCGGAGTTTCTCCAGTTTGCGGAACTCAAGCACCGTGTCCACCAGAGGGTGTTGCCCCGCAAGGCGTTCAAGCACCTCGGCGGATGTTGAGGCCGCGCCGCCGGGAGTCTTGCCGGGCGCTTTGAGGCCGAGGCCCTGATAGAGCACATTGGCCAGTTGCTGGCTGGACCGCACGTTGAAACGCGCCCCTGCCTGTTCGTGCATGAGGGTCGTGAGTTTTTCGAGCTTTTCCGCGACCTCCTGGCCGAACGTGGCGAAGGCCTCCCGGTCGATGCGGATGCCCGCGCGCTCCATGCCCACGAGCACGGGGATGAGGGGCATCTCGAGGGTGTCCAGGAGCGGGGCAAGCCCTGCCTGGGCCGCGCGGGCCTTGAGCCTGCGGGCAAGGGCCAGACACGCCAGGCCTTCCGCGCCGCCGGGGGCTTCCGCGGGGGCGAAGGTGGGGTCGCTCCAGAGTGAATCCTTGAGCCGTTCCCAGGAATAGATGCGGTCCTCGGGGGCCAGGAGGTAGGCGGCCAGTGAGAGGTCGAACCAGCGCTCCAGGGGAACGGCTTCCCAGGCCGGATCGGACGCGAGGAGGTCCTTGAGGGACGGCGTGGCCACGCAGGCCGCCAGGGCCAGCAACGGCGCGAGGCGCGCGGGGTCGCCGGGGCAGAGGTGCTGCACGGCGTCGAAGGCGATCAGGAAGCCGCCGTTCACGGGCACGAGCGAGGTCTCGCGTCCGACCAGGGAAGGCAACAGTTCGAAAGGAGTGGGATCAGGCAGCGCGGCTGCGGGGGGCGCGGCGGCGGCCTCGCCGAAGAGCGAGAGCTGCGCCGGAGCGTCGGGCCGGGCGGGCTGCTGGGCAGAGGCTGCGGGGGCGTCCGCTGGCAGCTCGCGGGCCAGGGAGCGCAGTTCGTAGGAGTTCAGGAACCTTGCGGCTTCGTCGCGGGGCGCGGGGCGCACGGCCAGCGTTTCCAGTGTGACGCCCGGCGCGGCGTCCGTGCGCAGCCGGGTGAGCTCCCGGTAGACGAAGAGCTGCTCCCGGAGGGGTTCGATCTTGGCGCGCCACGCGGGCTTGAGCCGGTCCAGATTGGCGGTGACGCCTTCGAGGCTCGGAAAAAGGGCGGTGATCTCGGCTGCGGTCTTGGGGCCGATGCCGGGCACGCCGGGGATGTTGTCGGAGGCGTCGCCGGTAAGGGCCTGGAAGTCTGGCCAGTGGGACGGCCCCGGAGGGAATTCGACAAGGAAATCGTCGTAGGTGACGAGCTTTTCCTGTTTGCCGGAGGGGTCCCAAAGCACGACCTGGCGGTCGAGACACTGGCGCAGGTCCTTGTCGGAGCCCACGATGACCACGGGGCGTTCGTTTTTGAAGCGCGCGACGAGGCTGGCGATGGTGTCGTCCGCCTCCACGCCTTCCTCGCGCAGCACCGGCAGGCCCAGGAGTCCGACGCCCTGGATTACGGGGTCGATCTGGCGGGCCAAATCCTCGGGCATCTTTTCGCGCTGGGCCTTGTAGGCCGGGAATATGTCCGCACGGAACGAGGGCGCGCGTCCATCCACCACGAAGAGGGCGTGGCGTGGTCGTTCCTCGCGCAGGATGCGCAGCACGAGGCGCAGCACCACGTGGAGGGCGTTGGTGGGGAAGCCGTCGGAGCGGGAAAGTTCCTTGAGGGCGTGAAAACCTCTATAAATGTAGGAGGTGCCGTCGATGAGGTAGAGCGGCTCCTGGCCTGGGGCGAAACGGTCCCTGATGGGCATGGGTTGATTCCTCTCTCGGTTTCTTAGCCCGGAGGGGGTGGCGAGGCAACCGGGCTTAAGCGGAAAAAAGTGGTTGCGCGCCCACAGGGCTTCTGCTAGTCGGGCAATCATCATGACCCCGGCCGCGTTCATGGGGGTAAGGCCGGAAATCCTGAAGCTGCAAAGGCTTGTTGTTGGAGGTTACAATGTTCAAATGCATCTCTATCATTTTGCTTGCATGTTTTGCTTTTGGTGTACACCACTATCGTCAGGAAGCGTTGAATCTGGAATCCGCCCTGGCCAATGTGGAGATCGAAAAAACAGAATTGCGTCTTGAGATCGAAAAGGTGCGCGACGAGTCGAACCTGCTGCGCGGCGTGGTCCTGGCCAATCTCGCCCGGATCGCGGACCCCATCCCCAACAAGATGCTCACGGTGACGGCCTACACCGTCACGGAACTCAAGGAGTTCCCCGATCAGGAACTGCTCACGGCGTCCCTGAACAAGCCCCGGGAGGGGCACGTGGCCGTTTCGCGCGATCTGTTCAATAACGGATGGGTGTTCGGCAAGAAAGTCTACATCAAGAACCACGGCGTCTTCGTCATTACGGACCTGATGGGCAACAGCAAGACCCGCAGCGTGGACATCTTCATGAACGACTACGGCAGAGCGCTGCAATTCGGTAAGCGTCAGATCGAGGTGGTGCTGCTCGACGTTTAGGGGGGCTAACGTAAAGCCTTCGTCGTCAGGGGCCACGGCCCCTGATTTTTTTTGCTCTTTTCAAGAGATTCGAAGTTGGCTATAGGGCGGATCGGAAGGGAGCCGCGGGCTCCCCCATGGAGGTTTACATGACGTTACAAGCTCTCGTGTTGGCTGCGTGTCTCGCCCTGGTCGGCGCTCCGGCCCTTGCCCAGCCGGGCCAGAGCATGGATCTTGAAAAATCCGTGAAGCGCGCCATCGACGCCAACCCCAGCATGCAGTCCGCCAAGCAGCAGATCTTCAGCACGCAGGAAGGCGTGCGCGCCGCCACCGCGGCCTTCGCGCCCACGGGCACCGTCACCTACTATTCGCGCGCCACCAACACCACCACCCCCGTCACCACCGCCCAGGATTTGACGGCGCTCTACACCGCCGCGGGCGTCAACCCCGGCCAGGGGGCTGCCACCCTCCAGGGCAAGACCTACGTGGTGGGCGACGCCTACGTGGCCAACCTGGACCTCAACGTCAGCCAGCCCCTCTTCACCGGCTTCAGGCTGCTCTCCAGCTACCAGAAGTCCAAGCTGGCCAGGGACCAGGCCGAATCCCTCTACAAGCGCACGGAACTCACGCTCATCCGCAGCGTGCAGACGGCCTTCCTCACCCTGCTCAAGGCCCGCTCCGACGTGAAGTCCAACCAGGACTCCGTGGCCCGGCTCGACTCCCAGCTCAAGGTCACCCGCGCCTTCTACGACGTGGGCCTGCGCCCGCGCCTGGACGTGCTCCAGGCCGAGTCCGACCTGGCCAGCGCCGAGCAGTCGCTCCTGGCCGCCCAGAACTCGGTGGACACCCAGCTGGCCCAGCTCAACGCGCTCCTGAACATCCCCCTGGACCAGCCGGTGGACTACGTGGGCCAGCTCACCCAGAACCCCTTCGCCCTCACCCTGCGCGACGCCCTGGACGAGGCCTACAAGCAGCGCCCGGACATCGCCATCGCCGTGAAGTCCGTGGAGATGTCCGAAAAGGACGCCTCCATCGCCCTGAGCGGCGGCCTGCCCCAGCTGCGCGCCGACTACGACTTCATCCGCCAGGGCGACAAACCCTGGCTGCGCCCCGAGAACGTCACCTTCAGCGAACGCCATCAGTTCCAGCTCACCTTCACCTGGAAAGCCTGGGACTGGGGCAACACCATCTTCACCTACCGCCAGTACAGCGACGTGACCAAGAAGCTCCAGGCCGACCTGGCCAAGCTCCGTCTCGACGTGGGCGCCGAAGTGAAGACCCAGTTCCTGAACATCCAGGACGCCGCCAAGCGCATCAACGTGGCCAAGACCGGCCTCACGGCGGCCAACGAAGGCTACCGCATGGCCGTGGCCCGCTACCAGGCCCAGGTGGGCACCAACACCGACGTGCTCGACGCCCAGGCCCGCGTCTCGCGCGCCGAGTTCCAGATGACCCAGGCCCTCACCGACTACCAGATCGCCATTGCCAACCTCTACTATTCCATCGGCCGCAAGAACATGAAGCTCGACAGCTAGCCGGACGCCGGAACGCGCCGCGACCAAGTGCATCACACGCCCCCTCCGGCAGCGCCGCAGGGGGCGTTTCGCGTAGAAAGCCCCACCCACGGAGTTCCCATGGACCGCCAGACCCACCTCGTCCACGCGGGCCTGGAAGGCAAGGGACACCACCGCGCCGCCAGCGTCCTGGTCTATCACGCCACCACCTTCGCCCAGGACGGCCCCGAACACATCCGGGCTTACGTCTCTTCGCGCTTCTCCAACCCCACCCGCGAGGCCCTGGAGAAGGCCGCGGCCGGGCTGGAGGGCGGGGCGCGGGGCCTGGCCTTCGCCTCGGGCCTGGCGGCCATTTCCGCCGCGCTCCTGCTGTTCAAGCCCGGCGACCACATCGTGGCCAGCCGCGACGTGTACGGCGGGGCCTACAAGCTCCTGGCGGACCACTTCGCCCGCCGGGGCCTGCATCGGCACTCGCCAACCGACCCCGAAACGGCTATGCGCTAGCGCGGCTCGGCAAGAGCCCCCAACGTTTCCCACCACAGGACACCAGACCATGACCGAAGCTTCTTCCCGCATTGTGGACATGTCCGGCCGCGACCGGCGCACCCGGCTGGCCGACTTTCTTTTCGAGGTGAGCATGCTCCGGCGCACCCCGCGCACCGGCTACCAGTTCCTGGGCTCGGGCGCGGAGAACGTGGCCGAGCACAGCTTCGGCGCGGCCGTCATCGGCTACGTGCTGGCCGCCATGGCCGGGGCGGACCGGCCCCGGACCGCGCTCCTCTGCCTGTTTCACGACATCCACGAGGCCCGCACCGGGGACTTCAACTACGTCAACAAGCTCTACGACACCCACGACGCCCGGCGCGCCCTGGAAGACGGCCTGCGCGGCACCGGCCTGCGCGCCGACGTGATGGCCCTGCACGACGAGTTGGAGGAAGCGGCGAGCCTCGAGGCGCGCCTCGCCCAGGACGCCGACCAGCTGGACCTCATGGTCAACCTCAAGGAGCTCAAGGACCTGGGCAACCCCTACGCGGGCAAGTGGCTCGACTGCGCCCTGGAGCGCCTGCGCACGGAAGAGGGCCGCGAGCTGGCCCGGGCCGTCATGAGCACCGACCACACCGACTGGTGGTTCCTCGGCCCCGAGGCCTGCTGGTGGGAACGCAAGAACGGGAAAGGATGAACATGCGGCTCGCCGTCATTTCCGACACGCACCTGGAAGCCCCCAGCGACTGGTTCCGCCGCTGGTTCGACAGCCACCTGCGCGACGCCGACGCCCTCATCCACTGCGGCGACATCACCGGCCCGGCCATGCTGGAATTCCTGGAGACCAGCCATCCCAACTTCCACGCCGTGGCGGGCAACTGCTGCGACTGGCGCGTGGCCCAGGAACTGCCCGCCATGCTCCGGCTCAACCTGGCCGGGCGCACGGTGGGCGTCACCCACGGCTGGGGCGAGCGGACCACCCTGCCCGCGCGCCTCCCCGAGGCCTTCGGGCCGGGCTTCGACCTGATTCTCTTCGGCCACCTGCACCGCCAGATGGAGCTGCGCTTCGGCGACACCCTGGTGGTGAACCCCGGGTGCCTCTGCGCTGAAACACCGCGCATGGCCTACGTGGACCTTGGCGAAGAGGGCGTCGCCGTGCGCTTCGTGCGCTAGTGTCACGATTTTGAAAACATGAAGATGTTTTTCAAAACGAAAATCAAAGGATTGAGTTGGTTGTCTTGACAACCCGTAGGGACGGATTTTGAGGACGCAACACGAGAGCCCTTGAAACGGGGGGCGTCGGCGCGTTCCGGCGGGGTTGTCTGGCGATCCGTGAAGCCCGACCGTCGCCGGGCCGCTCCCTCGAAATTCTGCCGCGCCGGTCCGGCCGCGTCACTCCCGGACGGGCGTCCGCCGGCTCATCCCCCGGCCTTGCCCTGTTCCGGTGCGCCGGGCACGGGGCAGCTGGCCTCCGTGGCCGCCGCCGTCCCTTCCCTGCGCTCCCGGGCCTGCGCAAGCAGTTCGCGCACCTTGTCCACCGCCTCGTCCTCGCTCCCCGTGATGGGCAGCAGGCGGTTGAGCCGCGTGATCACGAAAACGCTCATGATGTCCTCCGAGACCCCCATGAGCGCGCAGGGCGTCTCGGATTTGCGGCAGTGCAGGAGCACCGTCATGAGCGCCTTCATGCCCGTGGAGTCGATGAACCCCACCTGAGCGAAATCCAGCACGACGCCCCGCGCCTTGCCGATGGCCTCCAGCAGTCCCGCCGCGAGGGGATCGGCGATGCGCGCCTCGATGCGCCTGGTGTTGATGAGCGCCAGTGTCACGCCGTTTTTTTCGCGGGTGTCGATGAGCATAATGCAAGGCCTCCCGGGCGTTTCCAGAAGCCGAGGATGCCCGCGTCGGAGAAGGGCGTCAAGCTTGGGCGAGAGCGCTTGACAAGGGGGTGGATTTCTCCCTAGAAGATGCACGTGAATTTTTTATCATAGGCGTCCAGCCCACCGGGTCGGACGTTCGGGGGCCGCGCCTCGCGGCCAGGGCGGCATCATCAAGGCAACCACACATCCGTAAAGGAGAGGAAACGAACATGTCCAGACTGGTTCCCCCGCATGGCGGCAAAGGCCTCACCATCTGTCTGCTGGAAGGCGCCGAGCGCGCCGAGGCCCTCAAGAAGGCTGCCACGCTGAAGAAAGTCGTGATCTCCCCCCGTGAAAAGGGCGACCTGATCATGATGGGCATCGGCGGCTTCTCGCCCATCACCTACTTCATGGGCAAGGCCGACTGGAAGAGCGTCTGCGAAAAGATGACCCTCACCGACGGCACCTTCTGGCCCGTTCCCGTCACCTGCTCCGTGTCCGCCGAAGACGCCGCCGCCATCAACGTGGGCCAGGAAATCGCCCTGGAGTCCGTTGAAGGCGAAATGATGGCCATCATGACCGTCACCGAAAAGTACACCCTCACCGAAGACGAGAAGAAGTGGGAGTGCTACCAGGTGTTCAAGGGCGCCGGCCCCGACTCTGCCGACGACGTCTTCTGGGAGACCGCCCTGAAGGATCACCCCGGCGTCCAGATGGTCATGGGCCAGAAGCCCGTGTCCCTGGCCGGCCCCGTGAAGGTGCTCTCCGAGGCCGAGTACCCCACCAAGTACAAGGGCGTCTACAAGCGTCCCGCCGAGCTGCGCGCCGAAATGGACGCCAAGGGCTGGGGCAAGGTCGCCGCTCTGCAGCTGCGCAACCCCATGCACCGCTCCCACGAGTTCCTGGCCAAGATCGCCGTGGAAGTCTGTGACGGCGTGGTCATCCACTCCCTCATCGGCAACCTGAAGCCCGGCGACATCCCGGCCGAAGTGCGTGTGCGCGCCATCGACACCCTGGTCGAGCACTACTTCGTGAAGGACCACGTGATCCAGGCCGGCTACCCCCTGGACATGCGTTACGCCGGTCCCCGCGAAGGCCTGCTGCACGCCACCTTCCGCCAGAACTTCGGCATCAACCAGATGATCATCGGCCGTGACCACGCCGGCGTCGGCGACTTCTACGGCATGTTCGAGGCCCAGGAGATCTTCAAGCGCATCCCCTACGCGACCCCCGAGGCCGCTTGCGCCGTCGAGCCCGGCAAGGCCCTGCTCTGCGAAAACATGAACATCGACTGGACCTTCTACTGCTTCAAGTGCGACGGCATGGCCTCCCTGCGCACCTGCCCCCACGCCAAGGAAGACCGCGTCATCCTGTCCGGCACCAAGCTGCGCAAGATGCTCTCCGAAGGCGAAGCCATCCCCGACCACTTCGGCCGCGACGAGTGCCTCGCCATCCTGCGCGAGTACTACGAAGGCCTGACCGAGAAGGTCGAAGTGAAGATGCAGCGCGCCGCCTCCGGCGAGCACGCCGCCCAGAAGAAGTAGTTGATCCCGGCTCGCGCCGGTATCCGGGAGGCGCCGCAAGGCGCCTCCCTTTTTTTACCCGGGCGACCCGGCAAGGGCCTCGCGGACAGCCCCGGCGGAACATGGCAAGACGCACGGAGTGAAGCCTCTGGCGGGCAAAGGGCCACGCCCTCCGCACTCCCGCTCCGCTTCGCGGGCTTCACCGGGAAGGACGGCATTGACGGGTTCGGCAAAACCTTTGCGTTTGCGCCGCCTGTCGCGTGGGGGACCGTGTCGCTCCGCGCCAGGGGGGTGTGAGCAACAGCGCTCTCTTTGGTTATCCGAGGATGCGTCCTTGTGCATCGCCGCGAGCTGGCGACGGCTGTGATCCGGCGAGAAGCTGTTTTGAGCGCGTTCCCGGCGGGTATCCGCTGCCGCGCGGTGTCCTGGTACGGGGTGATCCCTCCTGGCGGGCGCGGGGCAGGTCCCTGTCGGGAGATTACGGAGAGGGCAAGGCCCGGAGGCTGCTGAAAAAGTCGGCTTTACGGCTTTTCGGCAGTCCTGCGCGTACCGCAGCCTGGAGCAGGGCGGCTTTGCCGCCCGTTAGCGGTTCTTACCAACCCCGCTTTGCACGCCGGAGGCATTGCTCAACGCCTGGCGTCCTACCGGCCCGACATTCAATCCACCAAACCCGGAGGGGGTTCCTGATGAGTGACGACATCGCCGCGATCGAGCAGGAAATCGCGCAGTTCGAGGCCGAGCGGTCAGGGGTTCTGGCGCGCATCAAGGCGCTTTCGGCCGAGGAGGACCCCCTTGCAGGGGTGTTCCGGCACGAGGAAATCCATGCCGCCAAGCAGGAGAAGCTGCGTCTGGACTTCGAAATCCAGTACCGGCGGGCGCGGATCAACCGGCTGCGTTTCGGGGGGTAGAGCCGGGCGCGGGAAAGCTTTCGAGGGGCAAGGCGGGCCAGGCCAGGAACCCCTGGAATTCCGGGCAGCCCGTGCCGCGCAGAAAGTCCAGCTGGCCCGTGTTTTCCACTCCTTCGGCCACCACGGAAACGCTCAGGCCCAGGCTCAGGTTGACCAGGGCCGTTATGATGGCGCGGCTTCGAGCGCAGGAGTGGATGGCGCTGACGAAACCGCGGTCGATCTTGAACCCGTCGATGGGCAGGTCCAGGAGGTGCTTCAGCGAGGAGTAGCCCGTGCCGAAGTCGTCGAGGACGATTCCGACGCCCATTTCCTTGAGCAGGTGGATGGTGCGCGTGGCGGCATCGGGGTCGATGATGAGCGCCGACTCGGTGAGCTCAAGATGAAGCCTGGTGTTTGTGCCCGCGAGCCGTTCGGCGGCAGCGGTGACGTCGTTGAGGAACCCTTCATGGTGGAACTGCCGCGCGGACACGTTGACCGAGAGCGTGAAGGGGGTGCGAGGCCCCCGGGCGAGCGCGGCCGCCTGCAGGGATGCTCTCTCGAGAACCCATGCGCCGATGGGGATGATGGCGTTGTTGCTCTCGGCGACGGGGATGAACTCGGCGGGCGGTATGGATTGCCCCCCGCAATTCCAGCGCAGCAGCGCTTCCGCGCCCGAGACGGTCATGGTGTCGGCCTGGAGCACGGGTTGGTATTGCAGGCTGAACTCGTCGCGTTCCAGGGCCTTGTGGAGCCTCGTCTCCAGGGAGAGGCGTTTTCGCGCCTGGAGGTCCATGCCGGTGGCGAAAAACCTGCTGGCGCCGCCGCCCTGGCTTTTCGCGCGGTACATGGCCATGTCGGCGTGTTTGATCAGGTCCTGGGGCGTCACGCCGTCCTGGGGGTACATGGCGATGCCGACGCTGGCGGAGCAGGGAATGTCGTAGCCTTGCAGCGGGACGCTCTTGCGCATGGCGCTGGCGACGCGCTGGGCGAGGTTGGCGGCCTTGTCCGGCGTGTCGGCGTCCGGTGCGAGAATGATGAATTCATCCCCACCCTGCCGGGCGAGGGTGTCCTCGGCGCGCAGCACGTTGCGCAGGCGGGCGGCGAGGATGGCGAGCAGGGCGTCCCCCACGTCGTGCCCGAGGCTGTCGTTGACGGCCTTGAAGTTGTCCAGGTCCAGAAACAGCAGTGAAAAGGCCCCCCCGTGCCGTGCCGCGTGGCCCAGGGTCTGGCGCAGCCGCTCGTCGAGGTTGGCGCGGTTGGGCAGCCCGGTGAGGGTGTCGTGGAAGGCCATGCGCTCCATGGCCTGCTGCTGGCGTTTCGCCTCGGTGATGTCCTGGAAAACGCAGACGTAGTGCGATATGCGCCCGGCCGCGTCGAGCACGGCGCTGGCGGTGGTCCGCTGGGGGTACACCTCGCCGTTCTTGCGCCTGTTCCAGATTTCGCCCTCCCAGGCGCCATGCCTGCGCAGGCTCAAGAGGATGCCCGCGAAAAAGGCGGGCGTGTGTCGGCCAGACCCGAGGATGTCCAGGCGGCGGCCCACGGCCTCGTCCTGCCGGTATCCCGTGATGCGCTCGAAGCTGGAATTGACGGAGCGGATGACGCCGCCGACGTCGGTGACGGCCACGCCCTCGACGGCGACCTCGAAGACCTTGGCTGCGAGCAGGAGTTTCTCCTCCGCCTGGTTGCGCCGGACTATTTCCCCGGCGAGAGCGGCGTTGGCTTCCACCAGTTCGCCGGTCCTGCGGTCCACCTCCTCCAGGAGTCCGTTGTACGCGGCGGCCACGCGGGCCAGTTCGTCCTGCCCGGCCCAGACGATGGGCTCGCGACTGGGTTCGCGCGCGTTGCGCAGGAGCGACTTCTCCAGGCGCGCCAGGGGTCTGCCCACGATGCGGTGCACCGTCCACCAGAGGGAAAGGGCGAGCACGGCCAGCACGAGGCCCAGGTTCAACGCGTCCCGTGCGCGGTATTCGGCCAGGGAGTTCAGGAGCCTGCCGTCGTGAAAGACCACGGTGAGCGTTCCCAACGTTTCGGCGCGGTCCGCGTTCTTGTGGACGATCTCCCTTTTGGTCTCGAAGATGTTGCCCTTCGGCGGCGGGCCGGTCCCGAGCGCTTCGTGGAGGAGCTTCCCGGCAGCGTCGTGCAGGCTGACGACGAGCAGGTCGTCGTTGTGCCGGTAGCTCTGCATGAGCCTGGCCACGAGATCGTGCTGGAAGTTCCACAGGGGGCTGGAGAGTTCGTTCGCCTTGTCGGAGGCGTAGGCTTCGAGCCTGGCGCGCAGGTCGTCGTAGCCCTGGCGTTCGGCCTGCCTGGAGAAGATGGCGAAGAGGGCCAGGGAACTGATCAGCCAGGTCAGCAGGACGGGCAGAAGCACCTTGAGGACCAGGCCGGGGAGACGTCTGAACCCGGTCTGAAGCGCGCGCGCAGGGAAGATGCGATCAAACGCTCCGTTCATGGGGCCGGGACGTCTTCGGGAGCGCCCAGCAACAGCAACGCCTCGTCGATGGCTTTGATTCTTGCCGTGCGCACGTCGGCTGGCATGGTGTCGTCCGCCTCGAGCGTGCGCATGCGCCGGTAGAGTTCGATCCGGCGTACGGGGGCGAGCTGGCTGTTGTCCGAGGGGACGAATCCGGTCCATTGGAGGTCGGCCAGGGTGTCGGCTTCCGCTTGCAGTTCCGCGCGTCCCTTGCCGGGCGCGGGTTTCCCGAAGGAGATGAAGCACTCCCGGATGGCTTTCTTGAGGGGGTCGGGCAGGGAGGATTTCCAGACGATCGGATCGGAAGGGATGCGGGGAGATGTCCAGATTATGCGGATTCCGGCCCATTCCGAAGGGTAGCGGCTTTTGAAACGCTGAAGGTCCACGGAGTTCGTGGCGGCCACGTCGGCCCTGCCCTGGGCGACGGCCAGGAAGTTTTCCTCGTGCTGGGCGCGGATGGTGCGCTTGAAGAGCGTCTCCGGGTCCAGGTTGCGTGTCGCGAAAAGGTAATAGCCGGGCACGAGGGAGCCGGAAGTCGAGTTTGGGTCGCCCAGGGCGAGGGTCAGGTCGGCGGCCCGGGCGAGAACGTCCTGCGGGGAGATGAGCCCGGAGTCCTTGCGGACGATGAGGTGGGAGAAATAGCCCGCCCCGTCGTTCCGGGAGAGGGCCATGAGGCCCACCTCGGCCCCTGCGCTGTCCACGGCCTCCAGCGCGGCCTTGTTGCCCATCCAGGCGAAGTGCGTCCGGCCCGAGCGCATGTCCCAGATGGCGCCGGCGTAGTCCTGGTGCACGGTGACGCGCACGGGAATGCCCAGGCATCTGGCGAGGGCCTCGCTCAGCGGGGCGAAGCTTTTGAGGAGGGTCTCGTGCCTTTCCGTACCGATCAGTCCGAAGACGAGCTCGTCGGCGGCATGGCCATGCGATGGCGCGAGGAACCAGGCGAGTGTCGCCAGGGCGAAGAGAATGTGCTTCATACTGTTCAGGAGGCGAAGGACCGGCGAGCGTTTCGGTAACCAGCTACAACTGGCAGGTTACAGGCTCATGACGGTCGGCCGCCTTGACATTGCCGTGAATCCCGGGGCACATGACCCAACTTTCACGAACATGCGAGGACGACAATGGGCAAGAACATCACCCAGAAGATCATCGCCTCTCACCTGGTGAGCGGCAAGATGAAGGCCGGTTCCGAGATCGGGCTGCGCATCGACCAGACCCTCACCCAGGACGCCACGGGCACCATGGCCTGGCTTCAGTTCGAGGCCATCGGCGTGCCGCGCGTGAAGACCGAGCTCTCCGTGAGCTACGTGGACCACAACACGCTGCAGCAGGGCTTCCGCAACCCGGACGACCACCAGTTCCTGCGCACGGTGGCGGCCAAGTATGGCGCGGTGTTCTCGCCTCCGGGCACGGGCATCTGCCACCAGCTGCACCTGGAGAACTTCGCCAAGCCCGGCAAGACGCTTATCGGGTCGGACTCCCACACCCCCACCGCGGGCGGCGTGGGCAGCCTCTCCATGGGCGCGGGCGGCCTGTCGGTGGCCCTGGCCATGGCGGGCGAGCCCTACTACATCACCATGCCCAAAGTGGTGAAAGTGCAGCTCGAAGGCGAACTGACCGGCTGGGCCACGGCCAAGGACATCATCCTGCACCTGCTGGGGCTGCTCACGGTGAAGGGCGGCGTGGGCAAGGTGTTCGAGTACGCGGGGCCGGGCGTGGCCACGCTCTCCGTGCCCGAACGCGCCACCATCACCAACATGGGCGCGGAACTGGGGGCCACGGGCTCGCTCTTCCCCTCCGACGCGGTGACCAAGAAATTCCTGGCCGCCATGGGCCGCCCCGAGGACTACGTGCAGCTCAAGGCCGACCCCTCGGCCGCCTACGACGAGGAGATCGTCATCGACCTCGCCAAGCTCGAGCCCCTGGCGGCCAAGCCGCACATGCCCGACCGCATGGCCACCATCAAGAGCCTGGCCGGGCTCAAGGTGAACCAGTCGGCCATCGGCTCGTGCACCAACTCCTCCTACGCCGACCTCAAGGCCGTGGCGCTGATGCTCAAGGGCAAGCGCGTGAAGCCCGAGACCGACCTCTTCATCTCCCCGGGCTCCAAGCAGGTGCTCAAGATGCTGGCCGACGAGAACCTGCTGCAGATCTACCTGGACGCGGGCGCGCGCATCCTGGAGTGCACCTGCGGCCCCTGCCTGGGCTACGGCGGCTCGCCCATGTCCGCAGGCGTGAGCGCGCGCACCTTCAACCGCAACTTCGAAGGCCGCAGCGGCACCCAGGACGCCCAGGTCTACCTGGTGAGCCCCCAGACGGCGGCCATGGCGGCCCTGAACGGCGCGTTCACCGACCCCGCCACCTGGGGCGAGGCCCCGGCCAAGCCGGTGATGCCCAAAAAAGTGCCGTCCATCCGGCATCTCTTCGTGTTCCCGCCCGAGGACGGCTCCGGAGTGGAGGTGCTGCGCGGCCCCAACATCGCGCCCCTTTCGCGCTTCGGGCGCACCCCGGACGTGGTGGAAGCGGGCGTGGCCCTCAAAGTGGGCGACGACATCACCACCGACCACATCCTGCCCGGCGGCACGCACATCATGAGCCTGCGCTCCAACATCCCAGCCATCTCGGAGTACCTGTTCACCAACGTGGACAAGGAGTTCGTGGGCCGCATCAAGCAGATGGACGGCGGCGTGATCGTGGGCGGCGAAAACTACGGGCAGGGCTCCTCCCGCGAGCACGCGGCCCTGGGGCCCCGCCATCTGGGCGTGAAGGCCGTGATCGTCAAGAGCCTGGCGCGCATCCACCGGGCAAACCTGGTGAACTTCGGCATCCTTCCGCTGCTCTTCGTGGACAAGGCCGATTACGACAAGGTGGCCCAGGGCGCGCAGGTGGCCATTCCCGCCGGGAAGATCAAGCCCGGCAAGGCCGTGGAGGCCGTGGTGGACGGCAAGCTCAAGGTGAAGCTCACAAATGATTTGACCGCCAAGGAACTGGACATTATTTTGTCCGGCGGCCTGCTCAACGCCGTGGGCGCGAGCCGCTAGCCCCCCGCGACGCGTTTCCGGCGGCCGGGGCCTCGCGCCTCGGCCGCCGTTTTTCTTCCCGGCAGGCCAAGTTTCCCAAGGAGCCCCCTCACATGTTGGATTTTCTCCGGCAGCATTCGCAATCGTGGGTCATCAAGGTCATTTTCGGCCTGATCATCGCCGTGTTCGTCTTCTTCGGCGTCTACACCTTCCAGGCCAAACAGCCCGGAGGCGGCGTGCTGGCCTACGTGGGCGACACACCCATCCTGACCAAGGAATTTTTCGAAGAATACGAGGGCTTCGTGCGCCAGGTGCAGGCCCAGAATCCGGGCATGGGCAAGGATGACCTGGAACGCCTGGGCTTCAAGCGCCAGGTGTTTTCGCAGATGGTGCTCCGCCAGCTCCTGTTCAATCAGGCCGGCGTGCTGGGCGTGAACGTCTCGCCCGCGGAGCTCCAGGCCGAAATCGCCCGCGTGCCCGCCTTCCAGAACGACCAGGGCAAATTCGACTACGATCTCTATAAAGAGAAGCTCAAGTCCATCGGCGTCAACCCCGAGATGTTCGAGGCCGAACAGCGCCGCGATCTGCTCCTCGAAAAGATGATGGTCTACGTGACCCAGCCCGTCTACGTGGCCGAACCCGAGATCCGCGCGCTCTACAACTTCAGCCAGGAAAAGGCCGTGCTCGACTACTTGGCCTTCCCGGCCAAGGACTTCGCCGCCCAGGTGACCGTCACCCCCGAGCAGGTGAAGGCGGCCTACGAGGCCACCCGTGAAAAGTACAAGCGCCCCGCCGAGGTGAAGATCGAATACGTGGAGATCACCCCCGCGTCCCTGGCAGACCCCAAGGCCGTCACCGTCGAAGAAGTGAAAGCCTACTACGACGCCAACCCCGACAAGTTCAAACACCCAGAGATGGTCAAGGCCAACCACCTCCTCGTGCTCCTGGCCCCGGACGCCCCCGAAGCCCAAGTCAAAGCCGCCGAAAAACGCCTGCTCGACCTGGCCGCCCGGCTCAAGAAGGGCGAAGCCTTCGACAAGGTGCTCGCCGTGAAGGGCGACCCCGCCGTCAACGGCGACGACCTGGGCTGGTTCCCCAAAGGCGCCATGGTGCCCGAATTCGAACAGGCCGCCTTCGCCCTCAAGAAGGGCGACATCTCCGGCCTCGTGCGCACCCAGTTCGGCCTGCACGTCATCCAGGTCATGGACAAGAAGGCCGAAGGCGTCACTTCCCTCGAGGAAGCCTCCGACGACATCCGCCGCGAACTCGCCGAGGACAAGGCCGCTGAAACCATCGGCAAGACCGTGGACGCCATGCTCGAAGAGCTCATCGGCGGCGCCGCCCCCTCCAAACTGGCCCAGGCCAAGGGACTCGAGGCCAAAACCTCCGAGTTCTTCAACCGCCAGCGCCCACCCCTGGACCTGAACCTCTCCACCGAATCGCTCAACGCCCTCTTCGCCCAGCAGGCCGGAAAGGCCGTGCCCCAGGCCCTGGCCGCCGGCGAAGGCTACGTGCTCGCCAAGGTGCTGGAAGCCAAGCCCGAGAACATCCCGCCCCTGGATGAAGTGGCCGACGCCGTGAAGGCCGACCTCGTGGAGCAGGAAGCCCTCAAGCTGGCCGAAGCCAAGGCCAAGGAAACCGCCGCCCTGCTGGCCACCCCCGAAGGACAGGCCAAGGTGGCCGACCAGTACAAGAGCGCCTTCTCCACCACCCCCCCCTTCCCGCGCTCCGGCCCGGCCCAGGGCCTGGGACAGTCCACCGCCATCCTCGAAGCCGCCTTCACCGCCAAGGAACCCGGCTGGCTGCCCGGAACCTACGCCGTGCCCGGCGCTTTCGTGATCGCCAAACTCAAGGATCGCGCCGCCCCCCCGGACGCCGACTGGCAGCGCGACAAGGCCAAGGTCATGAACCAGGCCCTCTCCTTCCAGCGCGAACAGCTCCTGCGCGCCTACCTGGCCTATCTTAACGAGAAGACCCCCGAAAAGATCGTCGCCCCCGAAATCCTCGGCCCCGTGGGTATCCAGGGCGGCGGCATGAAAGTCGGCGGCTGAACACGACCCGATCCGCCATGTATGAGAAGAGCCCCCCGGCCCCGCGGCCGGGGGGCTTTTTGTCCTGAATCGCAACGAAGTCATGCCCGGGCGCCGCTTCGCGTGGGCGTCCGGTGGCGTTGCGGCGGTGGAGGGAGAGAGAGGAGAAAAAGGAGAAGGAGGAGGAATAGCCTCCGGCGGCCAAAGGGCTACGCCCTTTGGAATCCCTAGTTGCTTCGCGGGTTTCACCGGGTATGCCTGTGTGGGAGGGGGCGGACAGACCCCGGATGCCCGGACAGCAGCAGACACCCGCCGGGAACGCGCTTAAAGCAGCGCTTATCCCGGCGGACTGCCATCGTCGCAAGCGACGATGAACAAGGAATTATCCTCAAAATTCCAAGAAATGGATCTTGCTCGACAATCTGACGCGCAGCGCCACGGCCCCCCGGGCGGGGATTCGCGGTTTTGCGCGAATTCCCGCGCGAAAGGCGGCGCAGCCGCAAAGGTCTTGCAGGCCGGAGCCGGGCCTCTCCCCGTGCAGAGGCCAGGCGTCGGCAACACAGTCCTTCCCGGTGAAGCCCGCGAAGCAATTGCCGGGTCCAGGGCGGAGCCCTGGCCGCCGGGGGCTTCTCCGTCTGCCGCCAGGCCGATTCGCCTGATCCTGCCGAGCCTAGGCTTCACTTGCGTCAGGGGGGGCGATCCACCTTCACCCGGCGCCACTCGGTCTGCTCGACCGCTTTATTTGCGCCAGCGGGCGCGATCCTCTTCCGGCAGGAGTTGCAGGTAGGGTTCCACGGCTTTGGGGCCGCCGCGTTTGTGCAGGAGGAAGAGCAGGTTGGGGAGTGTTTCGGGGAGGCGGAAGCCGGCATCCACGAGGGTTTTGAAGCTCTCCGCGGCCTGGGTTTCGCGTCCGAGCCGCCAGAGGGCGTAAGCTGAGCCCAGGGTAGCTTCAGCGGCCAGGCCCTGTTCCTTGGAGCGTTGTGCTTTCTCGAAGTGCGCCAGGGCGTCGGCGGGTTGTCCGGCGTTGAGGTGATCCCAGCCTTGGTTGATGTTTTCCATGTCCAGCGGGATGGAGGCGCGTCCCTGGTTGCGTCCCATGGCGAGGCCCGGGGGGGCTGGCTGGTAGGGCGAGACGAGCGTGCCGGAGTCGTCACGCTGGACGGTGGCATCGGGTTGGGCGGGGGCGGGCGTTACGAGTTGATTCAGGGGGGCGCGGACGGCGTGGTCGGGTGACGGGTCCCGGGTCACGGTGGGCTGGGCGAGGGCGATGGCGGCCGCCAGGCCGAGGAGCGCCGCCATGGGGAAAGCCGAGAGGAGGCGACGCCACATGGGCGACAGGTCCTTCGCGCTCGAGACGTGGCCGACAGGGTCGACGGTCGTCCGCACGGTTTGGAGGGGTGGCGGCGACGGGCGGCGGTCGTTGGGATCAGTCATCGTCGTTCAGGGCGGTTCATCCGCGCCGGGCGCGGAAGACCTTGAGCACGCGCCAAGAGGCGTAGGCGAACAGTGCGAGAAGTCCGGCCACCACGCCCAGCGAGATCCAGGGATAGGTGTTCACCAGGATGGTGAGCTTGGGCGACACGCCGATCCGGCCGATGTAGTAGCTCTCGCCCACGTCCAGGGTCACGGCCCTGGGCTGTGGCGAGGCGAGGTCCACCATGGCCATGTCGCCGTCGAGCTTGGAGCGCACGGCGGGTTCCCAGAGCCTGGCGGCCAGGGCTGCCACGTCGGCGGGGGTCGCGCCGGTGAAGAGGGTCACGGTGTCTTCGGTGGAGCCGGGGGCCTTGAACTGGGTCACCACGCCCTTGCCGGGGGTGAGGGACGCGCCGTTGCGCACGTCGGCCCAGAGGGAGCTGGTCACTTCCATGTGTTTGCGCCCGGATTCCCAGAGGAAGGGCAGATACTTGGCCCAGAGGGGCGCCTTGTGGGAGGCGGCGTCGTCCGCGCGGGCCTTGGGCCGGGGCATCTGGGGATAGGGTCGCGGCCCCTGGGGGAGCAGCGAGAAGGGCGCGGCGCTCACGAGGGGCTTGGGCAGGGCGTCAACGGGCCCGACGGCGAGCACGTTGCCCTTGGCCTCGGGGCCGAAGCTCACGTCCAGGCCCAGTGGTGGCAGGCCGGTGCGCTGTGCGGCCTGTGCGGCCAGGTTCACGGCGGCGCGCACCGTCTCGGGGGACTTGTCGCCCAGGAGCAGGGTGGAGCCGCGCAGGTCGGCCCAGCGGGCGTAGGGGAAGGCGTCCTGGTAGAGAAGGGCGAGGTCGGGCAGCCTCACGAAGAGGGGCAGGTCCGGGAAGGTGAGGGTGGAGTCGTCGAAGAGGGTGAGCAGCAGGTTCTCGGACTGGTAGAACTCGCAGAGATTGGTCTTGAGGGGGTTGAGCACCGGTGTGAGGGTGAGCGTGTTGGACCCCTTGTGCATGGCGAACACGGGCAGGTTGACGCGGTAGTCCAGGAAGGTGCCGCCCTTCACGTCGGCCAGGTGCACGCCGCCCACGTAGATGCCGTTGATGTGGATGGTGAGCACGGAGTCTTCGCGCATGCCCGGGGCGTAGGCCATGTGCAGGGAGAGGGCCACGTAGGAGTTGGGGTTGAGGTCCAGCCCGGAGGACAGGGTGAAGGGGATGTCCACGGGCGTGGCGCGGGCCTGGTCGGTGCGGAAGGTGCGCGTGGCGAAGCCCAGGGCGCGCAGGCTGTATTCCTTGTCCGGGCTCACGTTGCGGGCGGCCTCGAGCATGGCGGGCGCGGGGTCCGACACCTTGGAGATGTCGACCGTCGGGGTGTCGGGGAAGGGGAAGGAGAGGTAGCTGAAGGCGCGCACGGCCTTCTGAACGCCCTCGGGATTGCCGGTAAGCAGGATCACGGCGGTGTCCGGGTCCGGGACGTTGGTTCCGGGCCTGGGCGGTCCGGGCAGGATGGCCATGGCCGATTCGCCGGGCCTGGGGGCGGTGGGGCCCAGCAGGCGCTGGGCGAAGGTGGCGTCTCCGATGACGATGTTGTCGCATCCTGGGCGGAGGCGGTCGGACACCGTGAGGCGCGCGGCCTGATAGTCCAGGCGCAGGGCCACGCCCGAGGCGGCCAGGGCGGCCTGTTTCACGGTCTGCTCGGAGATTTCGGGCACGGCCACGTGGACCTCCGCGCCCAGGAAGGAACGGGGGTCGAAAAGGAAGTCGGCCACGGCCGAGAGGCGCTGGGGAACGGGTTTGAGGGCGTAGGTGACCTCCACGGAGGCCTGGTCCAATTCCAGGGTGGTCCACAGGGACTGGTGCTGGGGGTATTCGCAGAACTCTTCGGTGTAGCTCTGCACGGCCAGGAAGGTGCATTCGTTGTAGCCGACGGGCAGGAGCGAACCGGGGATGGGGATTTCCACGCGGCCCTTGGGCGATTCGGGGCGCAGCTCGATCTGGGCCAGGGTCTTGCCGGAAACGGCGAAGGTGAGCCGGGAGAGCCGGGGCAGGAGCGAAGAGGAGTTCACGTAGCCGAAGGTGAGCGCGGCGCGCTTCACCTCCCAGCGTTCGGGTACGGGCAGTGTGAAGGAGAAGGCCGCCGAGACGCCCCGCAGGGTGACGTTGCGCACGGGCGAAAGGCTCGTGAGGGGGAGCTTCACGGTGAAGGAGCCGTCGGTGTTGCGCACGGGTTCGGGCACGGCGGCGGAGGCGACGGGCGCGGGGGCTTCGCTCTGCGCGGCGGATGCCTGGAGGGGCGCGATGGCTAAGAGCGCCAGGGCCAGCAAGAGGGGGCGTATCATGGTTCTCTCCGTGCGGTCTGGGGCAGGACGACGCCTAGGGCGCGCGTGGCCAGGTTCCTGGCCAGGCGGCCCATCATGCGGCGGATGCCCTGGATGTTCTGGACGGTTCCCAGGAAGCTCTTGGCGATGAGATAGTAGAAGCCCGTGAGGAGCCCCACGCGCTTGTTGAAGAGGCTGCGGGCGAAATGGGCGAAGCGCGCCGAGTCGCCGTGGACGTAGGCCACCACGGAGGCCATGGCCTCGTCGTCGGGGATGATGAACTGCGTGCCCACGTAGTGCATGCCGCCCCAGGGGAAGATGCGTTCGATGCGCAGGCGGAAGGTGTAGGTGTGCCCGTAGGAGTCGGTGGCCTGGGCGTTGAGTTTGTCTCCGATGGCGTAGGGCGAGGCGTCGGCCAGGAGCATGCCCATGCCCAGGAGGGAGAGGTCGTAGAGTGCGGTGGGGGTCCAGTCCGTGGAGTCGGGGTCTCCCAGCATGACGAGCCCCTTGGCGCGAAAACGGTGGAAGCGCCTGATCTGGCGCTTCTCCCAGACCACTCCCAGGCAGAGCATGAGCATCATGAGGTTGAAGAAGTTCCAGGCCACGGTGACGATGATGGCGTCGCGCTCCATGGGGTAGGCGGTCCATCGGTAAACGCCGAAAAGGAAGGAGAAGAGGCACACCAGGAGCATGAAATAGAAGGGCGCGGAGAGGTGC
This sequence comes from Fundidesulfovibrio magnetotacticus, assembly GCF_013019105.1. Taxonomy (NCBI): domain Bacteria; kingdom Pseudomonadati; phylum Thermodesulfobacteriota; class Desulfovibrionia; order Desulfovibrionales; family Desulfovibrionaceae; genus Fundidesulfovibrio; species Fundidesulfovibrio magnetotacticus. Next base: position 71,026 of record NZ_BLTE01000008.1, on the reverse strand, counting down.
GAGAGGAAGTCCGTCTCCAGGGCGACGCCCTTTGGAGTCACCTTGAAGCTGGGCTTGCGGGGGTTGAGCGCCACGGCCAGGATGGCCGGGAGCAGGTAGAAGCTCTGGATGGTCTCGAAGAGTTCGGAGAAGAAGGGGTGGCGCACCTGCCCGAAGAGGTTGTTGGAGATCACGTAGCTGGCCAGCAGGTGGGGCAGGGCGTAGGCCACGATCTGGCTCATGGAGGCGTTGTACACGCGCAGGCCCAGGCAGAGGTAGAGAAAGGGCGATATGAAGAAAAAGAAGCGCGCCACGCCGAAAAACCAGAAGAAGCAGGAGTTGAAGTAGCAGAGCTTCTGCTCGAAGGTGAGCCCCTTCTGCATCAGGGGATTCTTGAGCAGGAAGATCTGCGTCATGCCCTGCGCCCAGCGGGAGCGCTGGAGGATGAAGTCCGCGAAAGTTTCTGGCGAGAGCCCTGAGATCATGGGCTTGTTGATGTAGACGGAGTTGTAGCCCTTGGCGTGCAGCCCCAGGGCGGTCTCGGCGTCCTCGGTGATGGTCTCCCCCGAAATGCCCCCCTGGGGTTCCAGGATGGACCGGCGCAGCACGGCGGCCGACCCGCAGAAGAAGGAGGCGTTCCAGAAGTCCAGCCCCAGTTGCACGGCGCCGTAGAACATCTCGTTCTCGCCGGGCGAGTCCTGGGCGGTCTGGAGGTTTTTCTCCACGGGGGTGGGGTTGAGGAAGTAGTGGGGGGTCTGCACCAGGAAGAGCTTGGGGTCCTTGAGGAAGAACCCCACGGTGTTGCGCAGGATGTCGCGTGTGGGCACGTGGTCGCAGTCGAGGATGAGGATCAGTTCCCCGGTGGTGCGCAGGGGTGCGCAGGGCACGAGCGCGCCGTCCGGCCCCGGGGCGGCGCTCTCGTAGGAGTGGCCCATGAAGGCCGAGTTGATGTTGCCGGCCTTGGCCTTGAGGTTGCGCTCGCGGGTGAGGTAGCGGATGCCCAGGTCGTCGCACATGTGGCGCAGGCGTTCGGAGCGGTCGCGCGCCTCCCAGGCGGCGGCGGGGTCGGGGTTGTTCTGTTTGGCCAGGGTGCCGCCGTCGTCGAGGATGTAGATGGCGAGCTTTTCGCGGGGGTAATCGATGAGGGCGCAGGCCTGGGCCGTGAGGAAGATCACGTCGTCGGGCTCGTTGTAGGTGGGGATGAAGATGTCCACGGTGGGCCAGAGGGACTGGTCCTCAGGCAGAGGGGCGGGTTTGCGGTCCAGCCTCCAGACGTTGACGAACATCCCCAGGAAATGGATGATCACTCCGTAGAGTTCCGAGAGGTAGAGCAGCATCATGAACGCGAAATCCGCGGGGCCGGTGAAGATGAGCGTCTCGGTGGTGCGAAACACCATGTAGCGCAGGGAGATGAACACCCCCAGGGCCAGGAAGAACACCCGGAAGACCATGCCCAGGCGCGGCTCCACCAGGCTCATGAGGTAAAGAGAACCCGCCAGGCTCCAGCCCAGGACGCGCTGGTGGTCCAGGGTGAGGTACAGGCCCGAGGCCACGCAGACGCCCACGGTCGAAAGCCCCATGACCCAGAGCATGGCCGTGGGCAGGGCGTGGGATGGGGCGTCCAGGGGGGCGTTTCGCATAGGCGGCAGGATCAGGCTCCTCGGGTGATTCCCGCCATGGATAGACGAGTCGCGCCCCGAGGGGAAGCGGTCTCGCGTGCCAGGCTAGTCTCGCGGGTCATCCAGTCCGGCCGGTGTGCAGGCCACCGCACCGGGCGGCGGGGTTAGGGGGATGGCCATGAAGAAGCTGCTCCCCGTTCCGGGCTCGCTCTGCACGTTCACCACGCCGCCGTGCAGTTCCACGATGCGGCGCACGATGGTCAGGCCCAGGCCGGCGCCCTGTGCCGCGCGGGTGTGCGAGGTGTCGGCCTGGTGGAAGGCGTCGAAGATGCGTGCGGTCTGGTCGTCGGGAATGCCCGGCCCGGTGTCCGTCACCTCGAAGAGGGCGCAGTTTCCCGCGCGCGAAACCCCCACGAACACGGAGCCCGAGGGCGTGAACTTGATGGCGTTGTCCACCAGGTTGGCCAGGGCCTGCTTCAGGCGCAGCGGGTCGGCGGTGATCTCCAGGGGGGCCGCCTCGAAAGTGATGGCCAGACCCTTTTCGTCAGCCTTGTCCAGGGCGGCGAGCACGGCCTCGCGCACCAGTTCGTCGGCCTGGACGGGGGAGACGCGCAGTTTTGCCTGCCCGGCCTCCATGTCGGAGATGTCCAGGAGGTCGTTGATCAGGCCAAGGAGCCGGTTGGCGCTGTCCTCGATGTCCTGGGCGATGGAGGCCGCCACCTCGGGCCCGGGCATGTTGCCGCCGTCGGTGAGCAGGGCGATGTTGCCCAGGATCACGGTGAGGGGCGTGCGCAGCTCGTGGGAGACGATGGAGAGGAAATCGCCCTTGACGCGGTTGGCCTCCTCGGCGGCGCGCCTGGCCAAGGCCTCGGCGCGTTCGGCCGTGCGCCGGGCCGTCACGTCGCGGGCGATGGTGGAGGCCCCCGCCACGCGGCCCTCGGCGTCCCGGATGGGGGAGACGGTCTGGGAGACGATGAGCCGCTTGCCGGTCTTGTCCAGGCGTTCGGTCTCCACGCGCAGCGGCCCCTCGCCTTTTTGCAGGCGTTCGCGCAGGGTGGAGAACTCGGCCCTGCGTTCGGGGGGGACGAGCAGTTCGGCCAGGTCGCGGCCCAGGGCCTCGGCGGCGGTGTAGCCGAAGAGTTCGGCCGCGCCCTTGTTCCAGTAGGTGACCACCCCCGCGTTGTTTTCGCCCGTCACGGCGTCGCCGGTGGAGTCCACCAGGGAGGCCAGGTCGCGCACGCGCCGGAAGGCCTCCTTTTCTCGGGAGAGATCGTGAAGGATGCCCACGAAAAAGCGCCTGCCGTCCTCTTGACCCACGCCCACGGAGAGGTAGGCGGGGAAGGTCGTGCCGTCCTTGCGCAGTGCGGGCACCTCGCGGCCCAGGCCGATGATGCGCGGTTCGCCGGAATCCAGGTAGCGCCGCAGGTATCCGGCATGGGCCGAGCGGAAGGGCTCGGGCATGAGCATGTCAACTGGTTGGCCCAGGATTTCGCGCCTGTCGTAGCCGAAGAGCTTGGAGGCCGCTTGGGAGAAGTCTTGTATGAGGTGGTCTTCGCCGACGATGACGATGGCGTCCACGGCGGCGTCCAGGAGGGCCTGGAGCCTGGCCTGGCCCGGGGGTGCGTCGCGCGAGGGAAGTTCCACGGGGTTTTTATGGCGTCAAACGTGGCGGAAAGCAAGGATTCGTGGAAAGTTTCGCCTTGCCTCTTGCCATGGGTTCTGGGGGATGGTATCGGAGTCGGGCAATCCTTCCGACGAGAATTCCGGCGATCCGGCTAGGCGATTTTCACAGCATAATCAGTAACTTAGGCCTTTTGTAATATATTTCACTTTCGGCTTGACGGCGGCTGGGTGTCTCGTTACATTCCTCACAAGCCGCCCGTCCGGGCGGTTTGAACCAGGAGGTTAACGGTGGGTGGGGGAAGCAGCATGAGAGTTCGTGAAATCGTTCGCTTGCGCGCTTGTCCCGCGTCCTCCGTGTCCGCGCCTGATCCGGTTTGAAGTTCTGCCCGGCCTTGACGATACCGTCCGGCCGGGCGTCTTTTTCCCCTTCGGGGTTCGGCAGGCGACAGCGTTTTTGTTGGCAGCGAACAGGGAATCAACCATCAACTAGCGTGGAGGACGTGGTATGCCTACCTTTGTCGATCCTAGCAAATGTGACGGATGCAAGGGCGGCGAGAAGACCGCCTGCATGTACATTTGCCCCAACGACCTGATGATCCTCGATCCGGCCGAAATGCGGGCTTACAACCAGGAGCCCGAGGCCTGCTGGGAGTGCTACTCCTGCGTGAAGATCTGCCCCCAGGGCGCCATCGAGGCCAGGCCCTACGCCGACTTCGCTCCCATGGGCGGCACGTCCATCCCCATGCGTTCGGCCGACTCCATCATGTGGACCGTGAAGTTCCGCAACGGCAACGTGAAGCGCTTCAAGTTCCCCATCCGCACCACCCCCGAAGGTTCGATCAAGCCCTACGAGGGCAAGCCCGAGCCCGGCAACCTGGATGACGAACTGCTCTTCACCGAAGCCGGCCCTCTGGCCAAGCCCCAGGCCGTGCTCGGCAAGAAGTTCGAGATCACCGAGGCGGGCACCGAGCAGTGCTGGCTGGACGGCTTCTGCAAATAAGCGGCACTTCGCGCGAAACCACAGAATATAAGGAGCACATCAATGCCCCGTATTCCGATGAAAGAAGAGGCGAAGGGCGTCGCTCTCGCCGAACCTGTCGTTGAAGAAAAGTACGTCGACATCCTGATGGTCGGCGGCGGCATGGGCAACTGCGGCGCGGCCTTCGAGGCCGTGCGCTGGGCCGACAAGGTCGGCGGCAACCTGTCCATCATGCTGGTGGACAAGGCCTCCATGGAGCGTTCCGGCGCCGTGGCCCAGGGCCTCTCCGCCATCAACACCTACCTGGGCAAGAACAACGCCGACGACTACGTCCGCATGGTCCGCACCGACCTGATGGGCCTCGTCCGCGAAGACCTGATCTTCGACCTGGGCCGCCACGTCGACGACTCCGTCCACCTGTTCGAAGAGTGGGGCCTGCCCTGCTGGACCAAGGACGCCCACGGCCACAACCTCGACGGCGCCCAGTCCAAGGCCGCCGGCGTCTCCCTGCGCACCGGCGCCGACCCCGTCCGCTCCGGCCGCTGGCAGATCATGATCAACGGCGAGTCCTACAAGTGCATCGTGGCCGAAGCGGCCAAGAACGCCCTGGGCCAGGACCGCTACATCGAGCGCCTCTTCATCGTGAAGCTGCTCAACGACACCAAGGAGCCCAACCGCGTCGCCGGCGCCGTTGGCTTCTCCACCCGCGAAAACAAGGTGACCATCTTCACCTGCAACGCCATGGTCGTGGCCTGCGGCGGCGCGGTGAACGTGTACAAGCCCCGCTCCACCGGTGAAGGCCTCGGCCGCGCCTGGTACCCCGTGTGGAACGCCGGTTCCACCTACACCATGTGCGCTCAGGCCGGCGCTGAGATGACCATGATGGAAAACCGCTTCGTGCCCGCCCGCTTCAAGGACGGCTACGGACCGGTCGGCGCCTGGTTCCTGCTCTTCAAGGCCAAGGCGACCAACTCCAAGGGCGAGGACTACTGCTCCACCAACCGCGCCATGCTGAAGCCCTACGAGGATCGCGGCTACGCCAAGGGTCACATCATCCCGACCTGCCTGCGTAACCACATGATGCTCGCCGAAATGCGCGCCGGCCGCGGCCCCATTTACATGGACACCGCGGGCGCCCTGCAGGCTACCTTCGCCACCATGACTCCCGAGCAGCAGAAGCACCTCGAGAGCGAGGCCTGGGAAGACTTCCTCGACATGTGCGTGGGCCAGGCCAACCTGTGGGCCGCCATGAACATCGAGCCCGAGAAGTCCGGCTCCGAGATCATGCCCACCGAGCCCTACCTGCTCGGTTCGCACTCCGGCTGCTGCGGCATCTGGGCCTCCGGTCCCGACGAGGACTGGGTTCCCGAGGAGTACAAGGTCCGCGCCGACAACGGCAAGGTCTACAACCGCATGACCACCGTGAACGGCCTCTGGACCTGCGCCGACGGCGTGGGCGCCTCCGGCCACAAGTTCTCGTCCGGTTCGCACGCTGAAGGCCGCATCGTCGGCAAGCAGATGGTGCGCTGGTGCGTGGACCACAAGGACTACAAGCCCTCCATCGCCGCCAAGGCCGACGAACTGAAGAAGGAAATCTACCAGCCCTGGTATACCTTCGAACAGTACAAGGGCGTGTCCACCGACCCCGTCATCAACCCCAACTTCATCTCGCCCAAGAACTTCATGATGCGCCTCATCAAGTGCACCGATGAATACGGCGGTGGCGTTGGCACCCTGTACACCACCTCCGCTTCCCTGCTGGGCACCGGCTTCAAGCTGCTGGCCATGCTGGAAGAGGACTCCAAGAAGCTGGCCGCCCGCGACCTGCACGAACTGATGCGCTGCTGGGAGCAGTTCCACCGCCTGTGGACCGTGCGCCTGCACATGCAGCACATCGCCTTCCGCGAGGAGTCCCGCTACCCCGGCTTCTACTACCGCGGCGACTTCCCCGGCCTGGACGACAGCAAGTGGAAGTGCTTCGTCAACTCGAAGTACGACCCTGCCACCAGGGAGACCAAGATCTTCAAGCGTCCCTACATCCAGATCATCCCCGACGCCCAGTAGGCTTCGGACCAAGCACGGCCGCGGGCGAAAGCCCGCGGCCGTTTTCCAGCCGGAAGCCGGCCGTTTGTCAGCAAACGGTCTGATCCGGGGCGCGCCGGGGCTAGGCGTCCCGGATCAGGCCGTTTGACCGTGAGAGGTCAAATCCGAGCAGGGAGGTGTCAATGTCTGGCAACGCGATTCTGGTGGCCGGAGGGGGCTTCAGCGGCATCACCGCTGCCCTCGAGGCCGCCGAAATGGGCTACGAGGTCATCCTCGTGGAGAAGAACCCGTACCTGGGGGGAAGGGTTGCTCAGCTCAACCAGTATTTCCCCAAACTCTGCCCGCCCTCGTGCGGTCTTGAAATCCAATTCCAGCGCATCCGCAACAACCCCAAGGTCAAGGTGCTCACCATGGCCGAGGTGGTGAAAGTCTCCGGCAAGACCGGCGACTTCGACGTGACCGTCACCGTGCGGCCGCGCTACGTCAACGAGAAGTGCACCGCCTGCGGCGACTGCGCCGAGGCCGCCGAGACCAAGGTTCCCTGCGAGTTCGACCTGGGCATGGGTCAGCGCAAGGTGGCCTTCCGTCCCAACATCTTCGCCTTTCCCATGCGCTACGTGTTCGAGAAGAACCGTTGCTCCGAAGCCGAGGGCAAGAAGATTGAAGCTTCCTGCAAGTACGGCGCGATCGACCTGGCCGACAAGGAGCGCACCGTCACCTTCAAGGTGGGCGCCATCGTCGAGGCCACCGGCTGGAAGCCCTACGACATGTCCAAGCTGGAGAACCTCGGCGCGGGCAAGCTCAAGAACGTCATCTCCAACATGCAGATGGAACGTCTCTGCGCGCCCAACGGCCCCACCGGCGGTCTGCTGCTGCGCCCCAGCGACAAGGCCGCTCCCAAGCGGGTGGCGTTCGTCCAGTGCGCCGGTTCGCGCGACGAGAACCATCTGAACTACTGCTCTTACATCTGCTGCATGGCCAGCCTCAAGCAGGCCACCTACGTGCGCGAGCGCGTGCCCGAAGCGCTGGTTTCCATCTTCTACATCGACCTGCGCACCCCCGGCCGCTACCAGAAGTTCCTGGAGAAAGTCTCCGCCGATCCCAAGCTCTCCCTGGTCAAGGGCAAGGTTGCCGCCATCACCGAGACCCCCGGCGGCAAGGTGCTCTGCACGGTCGAGAACGTTGAGACCGGCATCAAGAACGTGGAAGAGTTCGACCTGGTGGTCCTGGCCACCGGCATGCAGCCTTCCACCAGCGGCGAGAACGTGGCCGTGAACGCGCCCCGGGACGAGGAAGGCTTTTTCATCGGCTCGGACGGCTCGGGCGTCATCGCCACGGGCTGCGCCAAGCTGCCCTTGGACGTCATGCGCTCGGCCCAGTCGGCCACAGGCGCGGCGCTCAAGGCCATTCAAACGGTTGCGGGGAGGTAGAGATTCATGGCCGAGAAAATAGGCGTTTACGTCTGCGGCGGCTGCGGTATCGGCGAGTCCGTCGATCTGGACGCCGTGTGCGCCGCGGTGAAGAACAAGTACCAGCCGCAGTGCCCGGTCATCGAAAAAACCCCCGTGCTCTGCTCGCCCGAGGGCGTCGAGGCAGTGAAGAAAGCTGTCGCCGTGGCAGGACTGGACGGCGTGGTCCTGGCTGCCTGCACCCCCAGGTCCAAGTGGGATGTCCTCCAGTTCGGCGACGCGGTCCAGGTGGAGCGCGTCAACCTGCGCGAGCAGGCCGTCTGGAGCTTCGACAAGGCCACCGGGGCGCTTGAAAAGGCCAAGGGCATCGACGACATGCAGATCATCTGCAACGAGTACACGCTCATGGGCGTGGCCAAGATGACCAAGTCCAAGATCCCCGCGCCCGAGGCCATCGAGGCCTTCAAGACCATCATGGTCCTGGGCGGCGGTTGGACCGGCATCCAGGCCGCCACCGCCGCGGCCTCCCTGGGCTACGACGTGGTGCTGGTGGAAAAGGCCGACACCCTCGGCGGCAAGGTCGCCGGGATGTGGAAGTCCTTCCCCCTGAGCTACCCCTACACCGAATCCGTCGATCCCGGCCTGGACAAGCTCATCAAGCAGATGAACGACACGGGCAAGGTCACGGTGTTCACCTCCACCACCCTGGAGAAGCTCTCGGGAGCCCCGGCCCAGTACAAGGCCCTGCTCTCCAACGGGCAGACCCTGGAGATCGGCGCGGTGGTGCTGGCCACCGGCTGGGACAAGGGCGACACCAAGTACCTGGCCCCCCTGGGCTACGGCCAGCTCAAGAACGTGGTCACCACGGCCGAGCTGGAAGCCATGGCCAAGGTCGGCTCCATCGCCCGCCCCAGCGACGGCCAGACCCCCGGCCGCGTGGCCTTCCTGCTCAACACCAACAAGTGCACCACCCAGGCTTGCCCTGCCGACGTGACTGTCGAGTGCGAGGCCCCCGCCGAGACCAAACCCGCCGAGGGCGAGGAAGCCCCGGCCGAGCCGACCTTCTGCGACCTGGAAAGCCAGCGCCACCTGGCCCTGTCCTCAGAGCTGTCGTCGCTGGTGGCGCTCAAGCAGGCCAACTACGTCGTCGAGAAGAACCCCGAGGCTGCCGCCTACATCTTCTACGACCACATGATGGTCCCCGGCATCAACGAGCGCTACTACAAGGCCGCCCAGGACAACCCCGGGATCATGCTTTCCAAGGCTCAGATCGAGTCCGTGAAAGCCGGCCCCGCCGACACGGTGATCCTCTCCATGACCGACACCCTGCTGGGCGAGGCCGTGGAGATCGAGGCCGACCTGCTGGTGCTGCCCACGGCCATGGTGCCCACCACGGCCCACGCCCCCACCATCAACCTGGAATACCGCCAGGGCCTGGCCTTCCCGGACCTGGGCCTCTTCGAGGGCTACGCGGACTCCAACTACATCTGCTTCCCTTACGAGACCCGGCGCACCGGCATCTACGCCGCCGGCGGCGTTCGCCAGCCCATGGGCCTGGCCCTGGCCAGCGAAGACGCCATGGGCGCGGCCCTCAAGGCCATCCAGTGCGTCTCCAGCGCCAACCGCGGCGTGGCAGTCCACCCGCGTTCGGGCGACCGCAGCTACCCGGTGTTCAACTTCGTGCGCTGCACCCAGTGCAAGCGTTGCACCGAGGAGTGCCCGTTCGGAGCGCTCGATGACGATCCCAAGGGCACCCCGATGCCCAACCCCACGCGCTGCCGCCGCTGCGGCACGTGCATGGGCGCCTGCCCCGAACGCGTCATCAGCTTCGACAACTACAACATCGACATGATCGGCACCATGATCCGTGAGATGCAGGTGCCCCCCAAGATGGATGTGGGCGGCCCGCGCGTGCTCATCCTGGCCTGCGAAAACGACGCCTACCCGGCCCTGGACATGGCGGCGCTTCGCGGCAAGTCCTGGAGCCCCTACGTGCGCGTGATCCCCGTGCGCTGCCTGGGCTCCGTGAACGCCATCTGGGTGGCCGACGCCATGTCCAAGGGCATCGACGGCGTGATGCTCCTGGGCTGCAAGTTCGGCGACGACTACCAGTGCCACTTCGTGAAGGGCTCGGAACTGTGCAACCGCCGCAAGGAGAACATCTCCGAGTCGCTCAAGCGCCTGGGCGTTGAACCCGAGCGCGTCGACCAGCTCCAGGTGGCCATCGACGAATACGACACCGTGCCCGCCATGATCGACGAGTTCATGGACATGATCGTGAAAATGGGTCCCAACCCGTTCAAAGGATACTAGGAGGCCCTGCTTATGTCTTCTCCGGTCCGGATACAACCCGACCCGAGCTTCGTCAGGGAGCTCCAGGCGGCCGGTGGCGACTCCGTCAAGAAGTGCTACCAGTGCGCCACCTGCTCCGTGGCCTGCCCGCTGTCCCCGCCCGAGAACCCCTATCCCCGCAAGGAGATGGTCTGGGCGCAGTGGGGCCTCAAAGACAAGCTCATGAACGACATCGACGTGTGGCTGTGCCACAACTGCGGCACCTGCTCGGACCTCTGCCCCCGCGGAGCCAAGCCTGCCGACACCCTGGCCGCCATCCGCAACATGACCTACCGCAAGCTGGTGGGGCCCGAGTGCCTGGGCGAGTGGATGAGCTCTTCCAAGCATCTGCCTAAGTTGATCGCCGTTCCGGCCATCTACTTCGCGCTGATCTGGATCATCCGCATGGGCGGCTTCGGCATCCCCGAAGGCGACATCAGGTTCGGCAAGCTCTTCCCCGGCGACACCACCATCGACCCCTCGTTCATCCTCCTTTTCATCTTCATGGGATGGAGCTTCTACAAGGGCGTGATGAACATGTGGAAGTCCTTCGGCGGGCTGCCCAAGACCTTTGAGCTGGGCGATGTTTCTTCCAAGCCCACCCTGGTCCAGGCCGTCATCGACGTCGTGCGCGACGAGATCGTCACCCACCGCAAGTGGAACGACTGCGGCAACGACAACACAGAGCGCTTCAAGGGGCACTGGGCCATCCTGTTCTCCTTCGTGGCCCTGGCCATCGTCACCGGCATCGTGGCCGTGTCCCACTGGGGCTCCTACGTGCCGGGCTTCGGCTGGCTCCACGTGCTGGGCGACACCCCCATGCCCCTCTACAGCCCGGTGAAGCTCCTGGCCGTGGCGGGCATGGCTGGCGGCATTTACGGACTGGTGATGCTCACCCGCCGCCGCCTGAACCTGGACGCCCAGAAGCAGGGCTCCAGCTACTACGACTGGTACCTGCTTGGCGTGATCTGGGCCGTGTTCGCCACGGGCGCGGGCGCGTTCCTGCTGCGCCTTGCGGGCGTGGCCGGACTGGCCTACCCCGTGTACTACCTGCACCTGATCACGGTGTTCATGTTGTTCGCCTATCTGCCCTGGTCCAAGCTGGGGCACCTGGTCTACCGCACGACGGCCCTGGTGTATGCGCGCATGAGCGGCAGGCTGCCCCTCTCGCGCGTTGAAGACAAAATTTTCGAGATCTAAGAGGAGGAACTCCCATGGCTGAGACGAAAGTTTTCCCGATGAACACCTTCATGGCGTACCTGAAGGGCGTGGACAAGGAAGGCCAGGCGAAGGGCGTGGTCGAGCTGGTGAGCTACATGGCCGACACCGTTGTCGACGAGGAGTTGGCTCCTTTCGCGGCTGCCATCGCCAAGGCTTGGATCTATGAGCAGCACCCCGAAGTGATCGCCATGAACGCCGCCCAGCTGGCCGCCCAGGGCAAGAACGTCTCCGTCCCCAAGCTGCCCGCCGCCACCATGAGCGAGATCGGCGCCCTGTTCGCCAAGCTGGGCGAATACAAGACCACCATGAACGCCCAGGCCGAAGAACTGGCCAAGGTGAAGGCCGACCTGGCCGCCAAGACCGCCACCCTGGCCGACGCCGAGGCCAAGCTGAAGGCCGCCGAGGCCGCCGTGAAGCGCTTCGAGGACTCCTCCGTGAAGGAGAGCGAGAAGCTGCTGGTGGCCCCCCTGTCCAAGGTCAACGAGTACATCGGCAAGGTCGATGAGCTGCTCAAGATGATTGAGGACGTGAAGAAGCACGGCGTAGTCACCGTGGCTGCCGGCGGTGTCGCCGGAGCCGCCGCCGGTGGCGCCGCCGCCGCCGAGCCCGAGCCGGTTGTGGACTTCGGCGTGGAGGACACCTTCACCAAGTCCGACTGGTAGGCCTGGTCTTTCCAGACCTCTTGAGGCCGCCCGGAGCTTGCTCCGGGCGGCTTTTCATTTGGCGTGGGCACAGCTGTACAGGGCGATTGACAACCGGTTGTCAATCAGGCAGGAAAACATCATGCATCCCTTGGAAAACAGCACGCGCCAGGAGCGCCTCCAGGAGCTGTCCAGGCTCTGTCTAGCGGTCTTTCGCACCAACGGGTTGCTTCTGCGCGCAGGCGACGCCCTGACGGCCCCGCTGGGCCTGTCCAGCGCCCGGTGGCAGGTACTGGGCGCTCTGGCCCTGGCGTCTGTGCCCCTGAGTGTGCCGCGCATCGCGGAGGCAATGGGCCTCACCCGCCAGGGGGTCCAGAAGCAGATCAACGCGTTGACGGACTCAGGGCATGTGGAAAAGAACCTGAACCCTTCGCGCAGAGGCTCCCCGCTGCATCGCCTGACCATCAAGGGGCAGGAGACCTACGCCGCCGTCGAAACCCGTTACGGGGCCTGGGCGGCGCGCATCACGGCGGGTATGGGCGAAGAGCGGTTGGGCGAGGCCTCGAGAGTCTTGGAGACCCTTCTGGAGCGTCTGGAGGGCGATGCCCTGCCAGGCGGCGTGAACCCTTCGCGACCCTGGTCCGGCGAGAGCGGGGAGGCATCCCCCGATGAAGCCCGGCAATCCGAGGATGGCCTCGCGTGAGGCCCCTTGTGTGTGGACGCGGCAAACGGGTCGGACCGCGCGAACCAGCAGAACGCACGGGCAGCTGGGCAGGAAGGGAGCGAGTCATGCGCAGGCGACTGTGTGCCTGTGGCCAGGAAATGCTTCAGGGGTGCCATATCCTTTTCAGAGTGTGCTGGACCGACTCGGGGGTCGCCAGCACGGCCTTGTGTTTCCTGACCGTCCTGTCGAACCGGGGACGCTCGACGGAGTGGATTCTGCTAGAAAATTCATTGATGCATATTCCGTCAGCCCTTGCGGGGTAGGAGCCTGGCCACCTCCCTCCTGAATTTTTGGCCAGGTGATGGGTCTGGTCCAGAATGCAAAGCATGGCTTCGCGGGGATCAACTCTATGCTCAAGCCCTGGTCGTGCGTCAGGCAAGCGCCTTGAGTCCTGAACCTGGCTGTCGTGGAGAAGCTGTCAACGCGGGAGGAAGATCATGGTGCGATTCCGAGAGATGAGCGAGCATGTCGCGCTGGCTGAACAGATGCAGGAGGAGTCCGGTCCGGTGGTGCTGGTGAACGTGTTCACCGTGCATCCAGACGAAAGTGCGGCCCTTGTCGAGGCCTGGACGCGCGATGCGCGCGTCATGCAGCGTCAACCGGGTTTTGTTTCCACGCAGCTTCATCAAGGACTCGCGGGAAGCGGGGTTTTCCTGAATCATGCGCTCTGGCAGAGCGTGGCCCATTTCCGAAAGGCCTTCGCCGATCCGGAGTTCCTAGCAGGGCTGGCGTTGTATCCCCCAAGCGCCGCGGCGTCGCCGCACCTCTTCACCAAGGTGGGCGTGGCGGGCATCTGCCAGGCATGAGACCCGTCGCGGGGACAACGTGACCATCCCGGCGGGTGAGCGCGTGTTCCCGGACGCACAGGCAACCGCGCAAAAAAAAAAGGCCGCCCATAAGGGCGGCCTTTGCATTCCACGGGGGGAAGGGCTAGACGCTGCCTTCCACCTCGGCCCTGACTTCCAGGGCGATCTTCCAAAGCACAGTGAGCACGAAGCCGCCGGTGGCGTAGATCATGAGGGCGATCATCATCTCGGGGCCGGTGGGCAGGTACTCGGTGACGCGCTCGAACGGGTTCGGGGTGAAGCCCGCGGCGATGAGGCCCATGCCCTTGTCCAGCCAGGTGCCGATGACCAGCATGATCAGGGCGGGGACGAGCATGTCGCGGTTCTCGCGCCAGCGGGGCGGAATGAGCAAGATGAGCGAGCCGATGGCCAGGAAGGAGGCGGTCCACATGAACGGGGTCATGTAGGTGCTTCCCTGGAAGCCGTTGAACAGGAACTCGATGGGGGCCATGTGGCCGGGCATGTTGGAGTAGAAGGCCGTGAAGAGCTCCAGGAAGAAGAAGAACACGTTCACGCACATGGCATAGGTGATGGTGGTGGAGAGGGTCTTCACCGCTTCCTTGCCGGGATCGAACTTGGTGAGCTTGCCCACCAGCAGGGTCATGAGCAGCAGGATGGACGGGCCGGAGCAGAAGGCCGAGGAGAGGAAGCGGGCGGCCAGGATGGCGGTAAGCCAGAAGTGGCGGCCGGGAAGGCCCGCGTACAGGAACGCCGTGACCGTGTGGATGGAGAAGGCCCAGATGATGGAGAGGTACACCAGGGGCTTCACCCACGCGGGGGGCGTGACGCGCTTCCAGTAGGCCATGAGGCTGGTCCAGCCGATGACCACGTTGAGGACGAGGTAGCCGTTCAACACCACCATGTCCCAGAAGAGCACGGAGCGGGGGGTTGAGTTGATGAGCACGTTGAGCATGCGCTGGGGCTGCCCGATGTCGATGACGATGAAGCCCAGGCACATGATGACCGCGGCGATGGCGAGGAACTCGCCCATGATGATCATCTTGGAATAGGCTTTGTAGTGGTGGAAGTAGTAGGGCAGCACGAGCATCACGGCCGAGGCGGCCACGCCGACCATGTAGGTGAACTGGGCGATGTAGAAGCCCCAGGACACGTCGCGCGAGAGCCCGGTGATCATCAGGCCGTTGTTGAGCTGGATGAGGTAGAACCCGCCTCCGATGCCCATGAGGGCCAAGAAGGCCAACAGGGCGCCGAAGTAGCGCGGGCTTCCCTTGAGAGCTTTTTCGATCATGTCCGCACTCCTAGAGGATGTAGAACACGCTGGGTTCGGTTCCAGCGGCCGGGTTGCGCCTGACGGCGTACTTGTCCTTCAGGATCTGGCGCACGGGGGACTTGGGGTCTTCCAGGTCGCCGAAAACCATGGCGCCGCCGGAGGCCTCGACGCACAGGGGCAACTTGCCCTGGGCGAGCTTCTCCACGCAGAAGGTGCACTTTTCCACGACACCCCGGGTGCGGTGGGGGTAGAGGGGGTTCATGTTGGCGATGAACTTCTCGGGATCGCGGAAGTTGAAGCTGCGCGCGCCGTAGGGGCAGCCGGCCATGCAGTAGCGACAGCCGATGCAGCGGTGGTAGTCCATGATCACCAGCCCCTCGTTGTTCTTGAACGTGGCCTTGGTGGGGCACACGCGCACGCAGGCGGGGTTGGCGCAGTGGTTGCACAACAGCAGGAACTTGCGGTGGTGCAGATCGTCGGAGAGGTAGGTGGGGAACTCCGTGGGGAAGGTGGCGTGGAAATCGTCGGTCCACAGCCACTTGATTTCCTGCTTGCCTTCGATCTTTGGCACGTTGTGGGTGGCGTGGCAGGCGTCGATGCACTTCTTCATGGTGGCGTCATCGAGCTTGGCCGTGTCGATGACCATGCCCCACTGCTTGGCATTAGAGGGCTTGGCGAAGTCCTGGGCCGTGGGGAGGGCGTCGGCGGCCTGGGCGCCTTCTCCAAGGAAGCCCAGCGTGCCGGCCGAGAGCCCCAGGGCCGATACACCGGCGATCTTCAGGAAGTCGCGTCTGGAGCTTTTCATGTTAGTTCCCCCCCTCTTTCTTCACGGGCGAGGTATTGTGGCAGGTCCAGCAGTAGGGGTTCACGCCGACTTCGACGTGGCACTTGTCGCAGAACTTGTCCTTGTTCTCGTGGCAGCCCATGCAGGTGTTGGTCAGGCTCATGTTGAACTGCTTGCCCGACTCGTTGGTGTAGACGCGCTTGCCGTTGCGGATAACGTCGTCGCGCCATTCGTTCAGGAGAACCATGTGCACGTCGCGCATCTTCTCGGTCTTGAGAACGCATTCCTTGGAGTTCTTGGGCTTCTCGGTCTCCACCTTGATGGGATCCTTGCCCGCGCCCAGGAGGAAGGGCGAAAGGGCAAGGATCAAAAAGATCACAAGCCCGGGGATGATGTATTTCGCGTTGTACATTATTCGTCCTCCCCTTCAATGCCGGGCAGGTCTTCCTGGCGGAGGTTCATGGTGCGCTCCTGCTCCTCGTCGTCGAAGACCAGGGCGTTGCCCACCAGCTCGTGGAGGCCGGTCACCTTGACGCCGGGGGCCCAGTAGTCGGCCAGGCCGGGCAGGGTGGCGCGGTCGATGGCGCAGATGCAGCTCATGGTGTTCACGCCGAACTTCTGCTGCACATACTGGAGGGCGTTGCCGCGGGGCAGGCCGCCGCGCAGGCGCATGTCGGTGAATTCGCCGTTGTTCAGGCCCGCGCCGCCGCCGCAGCAGAAGGTCTGCTCGCGGATGGTCTGCGTGGGCATGTCCACGAACTTTTCCACGACGTTTTCCAGCACGTAGCGGGGTTCGTCGAAGAAGCCCATGCCGCGTGAGGTGTTACAGGAGTCGTGCCAGGTGGCGACCATGCCCGCGTTGCGGCTCTTGTCGAGCTTGAGCTTGTTGTTGCGGATGAGGTCGGCGGTGAACTCCACCAAGTGGATCATCTTGGTGGACCTGGCGTTGTCGAACACCGTGCCGGTGATGGGGCTCTTGGGCACTTCCAGGAAGTCGGCGGGGCCGTTCATGGTGTCCATGAACTGGTTGAGCACGCGCCACATGTGGCCGCACTCGCCGCCGATGATGTATTTCACGCCCAGGCGCTTGGCCTCGGCATACATCTTGGCGTTGAGTTTCTTCATCCACTTGTCGTTCATGAACGAACCGAAGTTGCCGCCTTCCGACGCGTAGGTGGACCAGGTGACGTCCAGGTCCAGGTAGTCGAAGAGCAGCAGGTAGCCCATGAAGGTGTAGATGCCGGGCTCGGCGAAGATGTCGCCGGAGGGCGTGATGAAGAGGATCTCCGCGCCCTTGCGGTGGAAGGTGGGCTCCACGCGCCTGCCGGTGATGGTCTCGATGTCGTCCACCAGGAAGTCCATCATGTCCTTGAAGGCATGGGGCTGGATGCCCAGGTGGTTTCCGGTGCGGTTGCAGTTGGCGGCGGGCTCGAGAATCCAGTTGATGTTCACGCCGATGCGGTTCATCAGGTCACGCGCCAGGAAGGTGATCTCGGCGGTGTCGATGCCGTAGGGGCAGAAGAGCGAGCAGCGGCGGCACTGGGTGCACTGGTAGAAGTACATGAACCATTCTTTGATCACGTCTTCTTCCAGCTTGCGGGCGCCGGCCAGCTTGCCGAGGATCTTGCCGGCCATGGTGAAGTCGCCCCGGTAGATGGAGCGCAGCAGTTCGGCTCGCAGCACGGGCATGTTCTTGGGGTCGCCCGAACCGATGTAGAAGTGGCACTTGTCGGCGCAGGCGCCGCAGCGCACGCACACGTCCATGAACACCTTGAGCGAGCGGTACTTGCCAAGGAGTTCGCGGAACCCTTCGGTGATGATCTCCTTCCAGTCGGGAGGGAGCTTCCAGTCTTCCTCGGTAGGGTTCCACACTCTGGGGTTGGGCAGGCCGAGGTATTTGAGGACCTCGGGCTTGCCGGGATAGGAATAGTTGCCGAGCTTGAACTCGGGCTTCACGTCCATCCACGCCTCTGCGGGCGTGGTGTAGTCGACGTTCATGACTTCTTCAGGCGGAGCCATCTTCGACATGTTGTCTCCCTCGCGGTTCGCCCAGCCGGGGCGGTTTAGGCTTCCTTGTCCACCGGCAGGCCGGCCTCGATCATCTTCTCCCGGAAGTCGTTCTCATACTCCTCATAGCTGTGGGGCTTGATGGAGGGATCGTTCCAGGGGTTGATGTAACGCACCATACGGGTGTTGTTGGGCAGGTTCCGAGTGGGGCTCAGGAACACGCCGCCCAGGTGCATGAGCTTGGAGAAGGGGAAGTAGGCCCACAGCACGCACACCAGGAAGAAGTGCATGTAGAAGGACCAGTCCACGTTGGGCGGGATCACGGGCTTGAAGCTCACCAGTCCGAAGGCGAGCTGCTTGATGGCGATCACGTCCACCTTGGCGAAGTAGCGCATGTAGATGCCCGAAAGCGCGATCGCAAGGATCAGGAACAGGGGGAAGTAGTCCGAGGCAAGGGAGATGTAATTGACCTTGGGGTCCCAGATGCGCCGGGCCAGCAGGAAGGAGACGCCCACCACGAAGAAGACGTCCGTGAGGTAGAGCGTGGGCACGCCGATCTGCAGGATGGAGTCCACGAACTCGACCCCGGTGATGGCCATGGGCACGGGCTCCAGGAAGAAGCGGAAGTGCCTGACGAACACGATCAGGAAGCAGTAGTGGAACATGAGCGCGAAGAGCCACAGTGACTTGTCCGAGCCGTAGCCGACGCGGCCCTCGGCGGGGCGGTTGTCGAGCTTGGTGTTGCGGAAGAGGCTGCGGAAGCAGAGCACTTCCAGGGCCATGCGCACGAAAGTCTGGCCCGGGGTGGAAGGGTTGTCGAACTTCGCCTGCTTCACCCAGGGCTGCGAATACTGCTGCCCGCCAGTGGTGGCGATGGAGAAGGGTTGCGGCGTGGACGCCCAACCGATCACCTTTTTGATGAATCCCGCCACGAAGATCGCGACGGCCACGTACGGGACGGCTATCCCGAACACCCCCGCCATTCCCGCCTGCGCCCCGAGAGCCGCGGCGGCGGCCAAGGCCACTACGGCCATGAGCGCGGTCACAAGTCCTGCCATGTACCCTCCACCTCGCGTTGAACCATTGCGCCTGTCCGGCCTCACGCTGCCGGCTCGCCCTCGCCGAAATCCACGATGAGTCGGGCGCGCTTGAGCAGTTGCACCTGCTCCCGCCTGAGATCGTTGAGTTTGATCTCATTGAGCTTCTCGCGGCACTTGGAGTAGAGATCGAGGCTGGCCAAGGCCAGGCCGTCGATGCGCGACTCCAGGGCCACGAACTGTTCCCACGCGCCCAACGTTTTCAACTGATGCCAGAGCCGTTCCCGGATGGCTTTCTTGAGAAGGAAGATGAACCCCGCCGCCTGGGAGGGCGTGAAGTTCTGCACCGCACGCACGCGGATGAGCTGGTCGAGCTCTTCGATGGCGCGGTCGAGGTGCTCGCGGCCGTCCACGAGGTAATCCATGCAGGCCTTGGCGGCCTCGACGATGCGCGCTCCCACGGGGTTGTGGAAGGGGTCGCCCCCTTTTTTCCAGAGTTTGGCCGTCTCGGGGGGGTAGGTGTCCAGGATCAGATGATGCCAATCCTGGACGATGGCCTCCCGGTGTTCGGCCAGCAGTTTCTCGACGCTGTTCATGGATGCCCCGCGCGCAGCAGAAGGTGGTGCCTTGTTCTACCTGTCACAAACGCAGTCCCCATACCCTGGGGGGCGATTTCTGTAAAGATTGAAAAGGCTCGCGTCCCGCCGGGGAGGGCCGGGGCGTAAGTCTCCGGCGGTGGTTTACAGCTTTTCTCGATCGGGTTAATTGTTGAAGACGCCGTGACGGAGTTGCCCGGGCAGCCGACGGCGGACGCTCCGAGGTCTTCAGATGTCGCTTTCCCAGGATCAGGCTTCGCTGCTGCGCGCCGTGGCGCAGTTCGCCGACGTGGCCCGCTACCACGGCGTCATGCCGCGCAAACTCCTGTTGTCCCACGACGAGGAGGGGGCGGGAGTCCTGGTGGAGCAGGGGTTCGCGGAATGGGCCACGTTCACCTACGGGTGCGGCAAGAAGATGAAGGGATTGCGCATCACCCCCGAGGGCGAGCGAGCGGCGGGAAGGCAGGCCGACTCGCCCGCCGTGCTGGACGACGCGGGCAGGGAGCTGGCCCTGGAACACCTGCTCATCCTCCAGGACCTGCGCCATTTCTGCAGGATGCCCCGCTACCGGCGCATGATGCCCGTCAAGAAGGCCAGGCACTATGTGGAGTGCGACTTCGAGGACTTGGTGAACCGGGGCTATATCCTCAAGATGAAGCTCAAGGCCGCAGGGGAGCGCTCCCTCAAGGGCTACGTGATCTCCGGCAAGGGGCTGCGCGCCCTCCAGGACGCCGGAATCGACTGAGGGGCGCGCCTTCCCGTTCGGATCAGGCCGCTTCGTCGGGGCCGGCGGGGCGCAGGCAGGCCTCCTCCACGCGACGCCAGGCGATCTCCAGCGAAAACTTCTCGGTCTCCTTCTTGCGCGAGGCCTTGAGGCTC
Source organism: Fundidesulfovibrio magnetotacticus (assembly GCF_013019105.1). NCBI lineage: Bacteria > Pseudomonadati > Thermodesulfobacteriota > Desulfovibrionia > Desulfovibrionales > Desulfovibrionaceae > Fundidesulfovibrio > Fundidesulfovibrio magnetotacticus. The sequence continues at coordinate 51,078 of NZ_BLTE01000008.1, read as the reverse complement.
AACTCCATCATGCCCCTGGGGCGCAGGGTCAGGCACTCCTCGCCCACGGTCATGCACACCGACCCGGCCCGGAAGCCGGCCAGCACGTCCTCCAGGTAGGCCACCACCTCGCGTGTTTCCAGCACGCCTTCCAGCTTCACCTTGTCCTTGTCCTTGCCCATCACGTTCTCCTTTTCACAAAATCGGCTCACGCCAGGATGGAAAGTTCGGCCCACTCGGCCCCGCGCGTGAACGCCACGCATACAGCGCCCTCGCGCGAAAGGTCCGAGAGCGCCCGGCCCGGGCCGCGCAGGTAGTCCTCATCCGGGTCGGCGAAACGTCTGCACGGCCCGGCCAGGCGCACCCGGGCCTTGCCAGTGGCCGTGGCGTCCAGGCGTGCGAAGAGGGGGGCCGGTGTCCGGGAACGTTTGCCGCCCGCATCGGGCAGGCCGTCCAACACCGCCTGGAGGGCCAGGGCCAGGCGGAAGCCGCGCTCCAGGGGGACCACCACCCGCTCCAGGCCGGGGGCCACGGAGAGCCCGCGTCGCGGCCAGAGGTCCGGAGCCTCGCGCAGGAAGGCCGCCAGGTCCACTCCTTCTGCGCCGGGTTCGGAGACGTGGCAGGCCATGAGCCGCAGGAAGGCCAGGCTGTCGCCCTCGCCGCCCCAGGCCCAGGCCCCGGCCTCGGCGGCCAGCACGCTCAGGCGGTCCAGGGCGCGGGAAAAGGCCTGGACCACCTCCTGGCGCATGGCCTCCCGATTCCCGGGTGAAAGCTCCGGTGCGGCGGGCGCGGCGGGTTGGGTCTCCAGGATGTGGCGCAGGGCGCGGCCTGCTCCTGTTTCGGAGGCCGAGCCCAGCCTGCCGGGCCTGGCCAGGGGGTCCGCGCCCAGGCGCAGCGCGCTCACGAGAGCCCCCGGGCCGCGATCTCGCGGGCGAGGTTCAGGCAGTCCAGCGCGCCATTGCTCTTGGGGGCGTAGGCGAAGATGCTCTTGCCGAAGCCCGGGGCCTCGGCCAGGGCCACGGATTCGCGCACGCGCGTTTCCAGGCGCAGCGCGGGGAAATGACGGCGCACGGAGGTGTCCACTTCGCGGCAGAGGCGCTTGCGGTGCACGTAACGCGTGAGCGCCACGCCCAGCACCGTAAGGCCGGGATTGAACCCCCGGGCGGCGTCCACGGTGTCCATCACGGCCCCCAGTCCGGCCAGGGCCAGGAACTCCGCCTGCACGGGAACCACCACGGCGTGGGCGGCGGCGAGAGCGTTGACGGCCAGCAAGCCCAGGTTGGGGGGGCAGTCCAGGATGCAGGCGTCGGCCTCGGGCAGGCGCTCCAGCACGCGCGCCAAAAGGCGCTCCTTGCCGGGCAGGGAGGCGAAGACCGTGTCGGCCCCGGCCAGCTCGGGAGAAGCGGGCAAAAGAAGCGCCCCCTCGGCCTGCACCAGGAGGTCCGCCGCGGGGGCGCTCCCGGAAAGCGCCTCGTGCAGACCCGGCCCGCCGGGGTCCGCCCCGAAGGCGCGGGTCAGGTGGCCCTGGGGGTCCAGGTCGACCAAGAGCACGGAGCGGCCCAGCCGGACCAGCCCCGCGCCCACGTTGGCGGCCAGCGTGGTTTTGCCCACGCCGCCCTTCTGGTTCAAAAAGGCCAGGACGCGCATGGACGACCCATACTACGCCCCGGTGACGATCGCGTTTCAGCCAACGCGGCGCACGAGTCCTTCCAGGGCGGCCAGCACGCTTTGGCCGCGCACGGACTCGCGGTCGCCTTCGAAGCGGTGGACCTCGGCCGTGGCCACGCCGTCCACGCTGAAGCCCAGCCACACCGTGCCAACGGGCTTCTCGGAAGTGCCGCCCGTGGGGCCTGCCACCCCGGACACCGAAACGGCGCATTGCACGCCGAAGCGTTGCGCCGCGCCCGAGGCCATGGCCAGCACCACCTCCCGGCTCACCGCGCCATGGGCTTCCAGGAGCAGCCGGGGCACGTCCAGCAGGGATTCCTTCACCGCGTTGGAGTAGGCCACCACGCCCCCGGCGAACCACGCCGAACTGCCCGATACCGCCGTGAGCGCGCCCGACACAAGCCCCCCCGTGCACGATTCCGCCGTGGCCAGCCACCAGCCGCGTTCCCCGAGAACCCGCGCCGTCTCCCGCGCCGCCCTGCGCGTCGCGCCGTCCATGCGCACCTCCCGCCTTGACCGGGCATCGACGCCCGGCGTAAGATATCTGTTTCCAAGATCAATCACCCGGAGACCCACCATGCTCGACGTGCGCTTCGTACGCAAGAACCTGGACCTTGTGCGCCAGGCCCTGGCCGACCGCAGGACGGACCTGGACCTGGAAGGCTTCGCCAAGCTCGACGAGAAACGCCGCGCGGTGCTCACCGAGGTGGAGTCCCTAAAGAACGAGCGCAACGCCTCCTCCGCCGAGGTGGCCAAACTCAAGCGCGCCGGGCAGGACGCCACGGAACTGCTGGAAAAGCTTTCCGGTGTTTCGGAGCGCATCAAGGCCCTGGACGAAGAAGCCCGCCAGGCCGACGAGGCGTCCGAAGCCTTCCTGCTGAGCGTGCCCAACCTGCCTCACGCCACCACCCCCGTGGGCAAGGACGAGACCGACAACCCCGTGGTGCGCGTCTGGGGCGAAAAGCCCGATCTCGTCTTCCCCCCCCGCGAGCATTGGGACCTGGGCCAGGCCCTGAACGGCCTGGACTTCGAGCGCGCCGGAAGGATGACCGGCTCGCGCTTCGCCGTGCTCTGGGGCTGGGCCGCGCGCCTCGAACGCGCCCTGGCCGCCTTCATGCTGGACGTGCACACCCGCCAGCACGGCTACACCGAGGTGGCCCCGCCCCTCATGGTCAACGCCGACACCCTGCGCGGCACCGGGCAGCTCCCCAAGTTCGAGGGCGACCTCTTCAAGACCAATTTCAAGGATTTCTACCTCATCCCAACGGCCGAGGTGCCCCTCACCAACCTCCACCGCGACGAAACCCTCGACGAGGAACGCCTCCCTCTGGGCTACTGCGCCCACACCCCCTGTTTCCGCTCCGAGGCCGGAAGCTACGGCAAGGACACCAAGGGGCTCATCCGCCAGCACCAGTTCTCCAAGGTCGAACTCGTGCGCTTCGCCCGCCCCGAGGAATCCTACGAACAACTGGAACTGCTCACGGCCCACGCCGAGAAGATCCTCCAGCTCCTGGGCCTGCACTACCGCGTCATCTCCCTCTGCACCGGCGATCTGGGCTTCTCCTCGGCCAAAACCTACGACATCGAGGTCTGGCTGCCCGGCCAGAACGCCTACCGCGAAATCTCCTCCTGCTCCAACTGCGAGGACTTCCAGGCTCGCCGCGCGGGCATCCGCTGCAAGGCCAAGGGCGGCAAGGCGCGCCTGGCCCACACCCTCAACGGCTCGGGCCTCGCCGTGGGACGCACCATGGTGGCCGTGCTGGAAAACGGACAGCAGGCGGATGGCTCCATCGTCCTGCCCGAAGCCCTCGTTCCCTACATGGGCGGCGTGTCCGTCATCGAACCGTGATCCGGGCGCTGGCCACGGCCGGGGCCGTCTGGGCCATGGGCGCGGTGTTCGTCCTGGAGCCGCGACAGATCGCCATCCTGGCGGTGCTCACCGGCGCCATGGCCTGGATTCTGGACAACGCCGCCCGGCGGCGGTGACCGGAGAGACGGCGGGGCAGCCGGGAAGAAGCCTCCAACGGGCAAAGAGGGCTCCGCCCTCTGAGGCTGCTGATAAAGTCGGCTTTGCCGCCCGTAAGCGACTCCCACAAACCCCGCTTCGGGGTTTGTCATCAAGCAGAAAGGGCTCCGCCCTCTCTGCACTCTCCCCCCGGACACACCGGCATACCCGGTGAAGCCCGCGAAGCAATTGTGGGGTCTGGGGGGATCATCCCCCCAGCGGGTCCAGGGCGGAGCCCTGGCTGGAGCGGTCCGGAGAGGTGGGCGCACTCTCCAGCGCGCTGCGACGCCCTACCGTGAATGTCTCGAAAAGGCGGCGGTCTTTCCAGCCGCGTACGGCTTCTTCCTCCGGTCCAGTCTTTCCAATCTGCCACGCGCCTCACCCCTCTGCGTGCTACAACATCACTCGCGGCCTGCTTCCTGTACCGCCCCGACGCCGAACACGGTCTCGCCGCGCAGGAAGGCGTCGGCCATGGCGGGGATCGCCTGTTCGCTGGTCATGAGCATGTCTGTCTGCCGGGTGAACTGTAGGAGCCTTCCCAGTTGGACAAGCCGTTCCCGGACCAGTTCGGGGGGATACTTCTGGAAGCGGCCTTCCACGCGGTCGGCGTTGGTGGTGACGGTGAAGCCGAGGCGTTCCAGGATGAGCCCGATGGCGCGGGCTCGCCGTTCGCGGCGTTCCTCGCCTGCTGCTCCACCCTTGAAGGCGAAGGTGATGTAGTTCTTGTTGACGGTTTTGCCGCAGTAGCAGTCCAGGACGCCGTAGTGGTAGCCGACGCGGGAGCTGAAGTTGAGGTATTTGTCGGAAATGATGGCGTAGCTGCGTTCCCCGAAGCGTTCCGAGGCCATGTTGGGGCCATCGACCATCTGTCGCCCCATCACGGAGAGGAAGCCTCGAAGGTGTACGGGGCGCGGTCCTTTGGCCACGAACTGCTCGTCGGCCAGTCCCTCCATGAGGGCTTTGAAGGGGACGCTCAGGATATCGCGGAGGGATACCGCGTCGCGGGCGCAGGGGTCTCCCGCGAGTCCGCCGCCCAGGTCGATGACGTGCAGGTCGAGGCCTACCCCGGCCTCGAGCCGTTGGGCCATGCCGCCTTCGCCGGAAGCCTCGTCGCCCAGGGTGAACATGGCGGCGTAGGAACGCTCGTGGAGGTAGCGCGTGATGTCGTGCATGGTCCGGCAATGCGCTGGCGAGAAGGAGGGCGCTTTGGGGTCCACGAGGTTCAGGGGGGCTAGGAGCGCGTGGATGTTCCTGAGCAGCGCATGGATGGGAGTTCCGGCCATGGGCGCCGGAGCAGCTTCCTGATGATCGAGCAGTGCGTCCACGAGTCCTTTGTAGACACGGCGATTGACGGCGTCCACGGTGACGGTGACGCCTGTGCGCAGGACGTCGGTGGCCCGGGACAAGCCCAGGATGGTGGGCACGTTGAATTCGCGCGCGAGCGAGGCCATGTGGCCGGTGACGCTGCCGTGGTCGGTGACGATGGCGCGGGCCTTGGTCATGGCCACCATGAACTTTGGCGAGGAGTGGCGGGCCACGAGGATGCCACCTTCAGGGAAGAGGGCGAGCGAATCGTCGTCAGTGACAAGGAAGACTTCACCGTATCCCGAGCCGGGACAGGCGGTGGCCCCCCCTTCGAGGAGCATTTCTGCGTCGGCGACGGGCGGTTCGGCAGGGCGCGCATGGGAGGCCTCCCTGGGCAACCCGGCAAGGGGACGCGCTTGGAGGAGCACGAGTCGCTTGGAGCCGTCCAATGCCCATTCCACGTCCTGGGGAGATCCGTAATGGGCCTCCAGGCGTTGCCCCCAGTCAGCGAGGGTGCGGATCTGGGTGCGGGTGAGGCAGGGTTGGCTGATCAGGTCCCGGTTCACGTCGAGGCGTTCGACCCCGCCGTCCTGCTTTCCCGCGAGCATGAACTCCTGCCGTGCAATTTCCTGGCTCAGAATTTCGAGGCTCTGCTTGCGCACGCGATAGCTGTCCGGGGTGACCACACCGTCCACGGCGTACGGTCCGAGACCCCAGACGGCGTTTATGAGTATGTCTTCGTCCGCGCGGTCGAAAGGGTGGCGCGTGTACATGACGCCGGAAGCCACGGAGTCCACCATGGCCAGACAGGCCACGCCCATGGCCGCGGCCTCGTCGGGCACTCCCTTGAGGAGACGGTAAGCGATGGCGCGGGGCGTGTAGAGGCTGGCGGTCACGTAGCGGTAGCTCTCGGCGAGCTTTGCCCGCGAAACGCCGAGAATGGAGAGGTATTGCCCTGCGAAGGAGAGCTCGCCGTCTTCCCCCACGGCGCTTGAGCGCATGGAAACCTTGATGGACTCGGGATCGACGCCAACGCGGGCCGCCAGCTCGGTCTGCATTTCCAGGAGTCGCGCCTCGAACCCGTCCGGCAAGGGAGCAAGCAGCATGAGGCGCTGGATGTCTTCGCTGGCTGCCTGGATGGACGCAGGGTCCGACGCGTCAAGGGCCATGGTCAGCTTGGCGATTTCGGAGCCAAGGTCCGAGTGGTCAAGCAGGGAACGAAAGGCGAAGGTGGTGATCGCGAAACCAGCTGGAATGGGCAAGCCGACTTTGTTGCGCGATTCGCCGAGGTTTGCGCATTTCCCGCCGACGACTTCGGTGCTTGCGCGATCAATGTCTGAAAAATCCAGGAACCAAGGGCCCACTTCGTGTGGCTGGCCGGATAGCGCGTTTTTCAGGTCAGCCTGAATGGTCTGGATTCGTTCGCGGAGTTGGGGCTGAAGCGAATCCGAGAGGTTCTCATAGCCCCGCAGCATGCGCAGGCCGTGGAACACGGCCTGGCTGGCCACGGAGTGAAGAAAAGCCATGCCGAAGACCTCTCTGCCGGGGAGTTTCTCCTCCACGGACGCGATGATGCGCAGAAGCTCCGAGTTCGATTCGAGAAGTTCCTGGAAGTTTACGTATTTGAAGCGGAATCGGGTCTGGTCCGTCGGCGCGGGTCGGCAACTGGCCCCAAAGAGGGGGCGCAGAAGCCTCTTGATGCCGTCGAGAAGGGGACTCTGGATCCTTGCCATCGCGTCTCCCTTTGATTTGGGCGGCCGTCCGGGGCGTGTCAGTCTTGCTTTCCGGAGTCCCCGGCGGCCACGTAGCGGGTTGCGGGACCTTTTCCCTTGATACGGAGCAATCCGCGTTCCACCATGTCGCGCAAGTCGTATTGCGCGGTTCTGGCCGGTACGGACACGTCGAGGATGGCCTGATACTGCGAGCGCGTGATGCTGCCATGAGCAGCAAGGAATTCCAGGCCTTTGCGTTGTCTTGCGTTCAGTTCGACGGTCTGAGTCTGGGGGGCGGGCGGTGTTGCCTTCCGCGAGGGTCTGGCCGGGGTCGGGGGTTGCTGCTGTTCGGGCTCCTTCCACTCTCCTGCGGAAGGCTTTGCGTCGAATCGAAGGTCTTCCAGGAAGATGGTGTTGGAGTCGGCCATGGCCACGGCGCGCATGATGCAGTGCTTGAGTTCGCGCACGTTACCCGGCCAGTGATGGGCCGCGATGCGTTCCCACGCGCCCTTGGAAAGGCTCATGGAACTTTTGTTCATGACCGCCGCGGACTCCTTGAGGAACGCGCCGACCAACGGTGGGATGTCCTCCATGCGTTCGCGCAAGGACGGCGTGTGCAGGGTGAGCACGCGCAGACGGTAGTACAGGTCTTCCCGGAAGCTGCCCTCCTTCACGCATTCCAGCAGTTCCACGTTTGTGGCGGCGATGACGCGCGCATCGAAAGGAATCTCCTGGTCGCTGCCCAAGGGGATGATGGTGCGCTCGGCAAGGGCGCGCAGCAAGGCCTGCTGCACCTTGGCCGATGCGTTGCCTATCTCGTCCAGGAGGATGGTTCCCCCCTGGGCGGCCAGGAATGCTCCCTTACGATCGGCCTTGGCCTCGCTGAAGGCTCCTTTCACATGCCCGAACAGAGCGTCCAGGAGCAGGTTCTCGTCCAACGCCCCGCAGTTGATGGTGATGTATGGGCCGGATGCGCGGCGCGAAAGCTTGTGGATGGCCTGCGCCGTCACCTCCTTGCCGGTGCCCGTCTCCCCGATGATCAGGACGTCCGGGTCTACTGCCGCAGCCTTGCGGATGAGCCATTTAAGCTCCCGCATGGCCGGACTGCGCCCGATGACGCCCTCCATGGGGTGCTCCTCGGGAACGTCCGCAAGCTGCTGGTCCAGGTCCAAGGGTTGTCTCAGGATATGGTTATGGATGTGGGCGTCCTTGAGGCGCAATTCCTCGCGCTGGAATAGCACAGCCTCCACGAGGGCGTTGATGGAGTCCTTGAGCGTGCTCGTCTCGCGGTCGCGCGCGGGCAGATCGATGGGGGTGAGCACGCGCTGGTCCGGCATGGATCGAACCCGCGCGGCCAGCTCCAGCAGGGGGCTCGTGATCACGCGGGCCACCGCGTAGAGCAGCGCCGTCGTGAGGGCCATGGAGGCGACGAAGATGGCCAGAAGCACGTCGTTGAGGCGGTATTCCGCGGCGAGCAGCAGGCGCGATTTGTCCATGAAGGCCACGCCGCCCACCACCTCCGCCGGCTTGTCCGGATGGTTTTTGAAGTACACGGGTGAATAGCCCAGGGAATAGGTGTCGTTGGAGGGCGAGTGGGCTTCCATCTCGGTGTTGACGGTCTCCACGCCGGTCCGGGCGGCCTGCACGTCCACCACCATGCGCCAGTAGGCCTCGTTGGCGGTGGAGGGTCGGAAGGCGCTGCGGTTGCCGGGCTGCCCGTGGTCGCCGCGCAATCCGGAGCGGGCCATGTCCGTGGAGAGGGGCTGTTCGTAGTCGTCGGGGTTTCCGCTCTGGAAGAGCATCCAACCCTGGCCGTCGATGAAGAAACTGTAGCGCTTCTCGGACGTCCGCTGGAACGCGGCCAGCGGCGAGCGGGGCGAGTTGTGGATTGAAAGGAGTTCACGTGCGGCGCGGCCGTCCAGCGAAAGCATCCAGAAACCCATGAGGGACCCGTCCTCGCCGTACACGGGGGTGACGAGCCGGAAGAAGTGGAAGGTGCCCCCTCCCGCGATTCCGGGGAGGATGCCGGGGGGGTAGATGGTTTCCGAGAGCCCTAGAAGGGCCACGCCGTCCTTGCCGAGGCCCACGGCGGCCGCCGGGGCGGCGTGGGGCGGGTTGATGATGCGTTCCGCCTGCTCCTTGCCGATGAGCCGGACTTCGCGGCCTGTGTCGAAGGCGAAGAGGGGGGCGCTGCCGTCGGCTGGGATGAAGGCGGCCTCGCGGTAGACGCCTGGGCGTACGTCGGCCTGGAGCGATAGGAAGCGAAGGAGCGTCTGGGGGTCCGTGGGCCAGCGGGCCAGCAGCAGGATGTCCTGGCGTGCCTGCTCGAAGTGATCGGTGAGGGCGGAGGCCTGTCCCATGGTGAAGACCTTGGTGGTGCGCTCCAGGGAGAGGCCAAGGTATTTGCCGGCCACCACTTTGGCTGCGTAGCCCGTCACGGCCAGCACCAAGGCCATGAGCGGGATGACCGTGGTCATGAGTTTGCGGCGGATGCTCCACTGGGAGAATGGGCCGAGCCCTGAGATCATGCTTCCCCAGATGGGTTTTTGCGGCACCAGAAAGCCCATGAAACAACCTCCACCGGATGCGCGATGCCTCCTTTTCGCGCGTCAATCGTGTTGCGTCAAGTGTTTTGCGCGATTGTCGCGATTGCGTGAATTTCAATAAGTATATGTATTAAAATGATATTTATTGAATGGCATGCGGGTTGCTCAAGGCTGGGAGCTTTGAACGTGCAAAACCCCAAACTTGAGGAGCGCGCAATGAAGATTCTGGCTGCCCTGGACCTCACGGACAACGCGAAGGCAGTGATGCAGAAGGCCGTCGAGGCCGCGAAACAGCAGAACGCCCAACTTGTGCTGCTCACCGTGGCGGAGGACTTCCTGGACCTCGGCGACGTGATGGACACCGCAGGCGTGACCGACAAGCTCTACAAGGCTGCCGCCCAGGCGGTAGAGGCCGCCAAGGCCGTTGCCAAGGATGCGGGCGTCGAGGCCGAGGGCGTGGTGAAGCAGGGCGTGTCCCCTGCGGACCTCATCGTTGAATACGCCGGCGAAATCGGCGCCGGGCTCATCGTGCTGGGCAGCCGGGGCAAGAAAGGCATCGAAAGGTTCCTCCTGGGCAGCGTGGCCGGAAAGATCGTGACGCACGCCCCCTGTTCGGTGCTCGTGATCCGTTAACTAACCTTATTGAAGGAGCACATCATGAAAAGGATCAAGCTGGCGTTGTTCTCCCTGCTGCTGGCGTTGACGGTTCCGGGGTTCGCCCTGGCGGCCGGCGGCGGCGGCGCGCCCATCGTGCTGGTGGCCGACACGCGCAAACTCGACGGCATCATGGCCTGGTGGGCCAATCTCTACAACGAGAGCCACCTGTACTTCACGATTCTCACCGTGGTGCTGATCCCTACCATCGGCGTGTGCTTCGGCATCATCGCTGACATTATCATGCACTGGATCGGGCTCGACCTCAAATCCCGCGACCTCGCGGAACACTAGGCCGAAGGGAGGCACACCATGGATTGGCTCTATATCCTGATGCCCATCGCGGGCGTGAAGATCTTCTGGCCCGGCCTCGTGATCCTGGGCGTGGGCGTGGGCATCATCGGCGGTTTCTTCGGCATGGGCGGCGCGTGGATGGTCACGCCCGGCCTGAACATCCTCGGCTTCCCCATGGCCTTCGCCATCGGCACGGACATCGCGCACATGGCGGGCAAGTCCCTCATCTCCACCCTGCGCCACGGCAAGTTCGGCAACGTGGACTACAAGCTCGGCGTGATCATGATCGTCGGCACGGTGGGCGGCTTCGAGGTGGGCGCGCAGATGGTCATGTGGCTTGAGCGCATGGGCAGCGTCGAGGCCGTGGTGCGCTACATCTACCTGGCCCTGCTCTTCCTCATCGCCTGGATGGTCTTCCACGACGTGAACAAGCGCCGTCAGAAGGAAAAGGCCGCCCGCGCCGCGGGCAAGGAAGTGGATGCCCTGGCCACCGGCATCGAGTGGCACAAGACCCTGCACAAGATCAAGATTCCCCCCATGGTGAACCTCGAAGTCGCGGGCATCTACTGTTCCGCCTGGCTTCCCATCGGCGTGAGCTTCTTCACCGGCTGGCTGGCCGGCATCCTGGGCATCGGCGGCGGCCTCATCCGCATGCCCGCCCTGATCTATCTGCTGGGCTGCCCCACGCACGTGGCCGTCGGCACCGACCTCTTTGAAGTGATGATCTCCGGCCTCTACGGCGCCGCCTCCTATACCTACAAGGGCCGCACCGAGCTGGTTGCCGCCATCATCATGCTCTGCGGCGCGTCCTTGGGCGCTCAGGTGGGCTGCGTGGCCACCAAGTACATCAAGGGCTACGGCATCCGCATCGCCTTCGGCCTGGCCGTGGTGGGCTGCGCCGTGTCCATCGCCATGAAGCTCCTTGGCGCCAACGTGAAGGAACTCAGGGTCGCCATGGACGTGGGCTCCACCTGGCTGGTGCTGGGCCTCGTCTCGGGCCTGAGCCTCTACATCTTCATCAAGATGGTGCAGGGCGCCAAGGCCGAACTGGCCGCCAAGAAGACCGCCTAACGGGCTAACGACCAAGGAGAAAGAAACATGAAGCGCATATCGATTCTCTTGGCCGCCCTGGCCCTGGCCTCCCTGGTGGGATGCAGCGACTTCGGCAAGGTGGATCAAGGCCGCGTGGTGGCCTACGATAAGGATGCAGGCAAGGTGACCTTCATCCGAGACAAGAAGGCCGAGCCCCTGAACCCTGATTACTCCGGGCTCCCGGCCGTGACCTACACCATCCCCACCAACCCGGAGGAGATGGGCCCCGCCCCCAAGGCCGGGCTGCGCATGAAGCTCGACACCCAGAAGAGCCAGATCGTGATCTACGATCCCAAGGAACAGAACTTCAAGACCATCGGCTTCAAGATCCACGACATGCAGGAAAACGTGGAGCGCGACCACCCGCTGGTGTTCGACAAGGCCACCGGCAAGGCCAAGGTCTTCCCCATGGTGGACAAGACCAAGAAGACCGTCACCGTGTATTCGGCCCGCCAGAAGATGCTCGTGACCTTCAGCGTGCCTGACGAATACATGACCTGGCCCGACTCCACCTGGGACGCCGGCGACGAAGTGCGCGTCTACTACAAGGAAGACGGCAAGTCCCTGCGGTTCATGAACATCAGCAAGACCGACATCTTCAAGAAGTAGCATTGGGCCTAGCCCGGGCCGCTCCCCTCAAGCGGCCCGGGTCGCCATACACTCCGGACCGGAGGGCTGGAAAAACGGCCCCCCACTCCGCCGGCCCTCCGGCTCCGGACCCAGCAAGGAGCATCGACGTGAACATCAGACAACGCCTCACCGTAATCGCCGTGGACATCGCCATCCTGGCCGAGTTAGCCTACGGAATGCACGCCGCCTCCCTGGACCCGGACAACTTCACCTCCGCATTCTGCAAGGCCTTCTTCTCCCTGCTGCTGCCCACCCTGGCCCTCGGCATCACCGCCGTGCGCTGCCTGCGCGACAAATCCGGCGACACCCAGCCCACGACCCAGACCCAGGACGCGGTCTAGCCCATGACCCTCCAGCAGGCCGTCTTCCTGCGCCGCATGGCAGGCTGGTCCGCCTCGGCGCTGCTATTCGCCGCTCTCGCCGTCCTGGCCGACGGCCTCGTGGGCGGTTTCAAGGACGGCACCCGCGATTTTCAGTCGCTTCCCGGCGCTTCTCTGGACATCACCGCCCACATGCCCCCCGGGGCCGAAGCCATCGCCGATCTGCGCATCACGGGAGAGACACCGGGCGTGCGCGTGGTCCCCAAGGAACTCTTCAGCGGTTTCTGGCTGGGCGGGGCCATGTGGCGCGGCAAGATCGAAGTGGACAGCCAGGCCCAGCCCGGCGAGCGGATCTTCCTGGTTGAAGGACCGCCCCTGGCCGAAAAGCCCCAACGTTATGTGTCGGTGCCCTTCCGGGTGGTGGTCCACGCCGACGCCCCTTCACTCAGGGCGGCCGCGCCGGCCCTGCTCACGCGGCTCACCGGCTTTGAGCCCTATCCCGCCAGCCTCACTCTCTTCCTGCTGGCCCTGCCCTGCGGCGCGGCGGGCTACCTGCTCTCCCGGCGCATCGAGACGGGGCTGGCGCAGCTGGGCAAGGCCGTGGTCTACATGATCAAGTCCGAGCCCGAAGGCCAGCGCATCGCCTTCTCGCTGGGGCAGGGCCGTGGACTCGCGCCGGGCGGGAGCGTGCTCCTGGAGGACGCCGCCGGCAACACCGTGGGCCAGGCCCTGGTGCTCACCGCCACGGCCGAGGACGCCACGGCCCGAGTCGTGTCCGGGCGCTGCACCCCTGGCGACCTCGCCGTGCTGCACGGGAGTGCACCCAACGGGGCTTAGCTCCCCGATTTCGAACACGGTCCGATCGTCTGGCGGACGCGTCCAACCACAATTCCGGGGAACTGCGCGAGGAGGCATCTCCAAACTTTCAGGAGAGTTGTTGCGCTCTCCAACGGGAAATCCACCGGATCATACCGCCGCCGAAGGGGGGTGTTCTGTTTGCCGTCCGGGTTGCCGGTTTGTTTCACATAGGGTAATAAGGTAGGCAAATCGGGGCTTCGGGGTAGGAACCATGAAACGCTTCAAGGGGTCGCTCGCAGCCGCCCTTCTGGCGGCAACAGTCGGCATCGCCTGGCTTGCCGTCTCGTGCGACGGAGCGGATCCCCTCGCGCCCTACCGCGCGGAACTGCGCGTGGGTTTCGCCAACGAGCCGCCGTATTCGTTCCGCAACGCCGCAGGCGATGTGCGCGGCGAAGCCCCCGAGGCCGTGAAGTTCGCGGCCAGTAGCCTGGGCCTGGGCAACATCCGCTGGGTGATCATGGACTTCGGCGCTCTCCTCGGCGAACTGGAGGCCGGGCGCATCGACGTGATCGCCGCAGGCATGTTCATCACCCCTCAACGCGCCGCCCGCGTGCGCTTCTCCCGCGCCACCGTGGTGGTGGGTCAGGGGCTTCTGGTGCCTGCGGGCAATCCGCTGGGACTTCATTCGTACGAGGACGTGGTCCGCTCCGGCAAGGCGCGGGCGGCGGTGCTCAACGGCGCGGTGGAGGAGGAGATGCTCGCCCGGCTGGGGCTGGCCCCCGCCCGGCGTTATCCCGTCAACGAGGTGGGCGCGGCCCTGGCGGCCTTGCGCCACGGGCTTGCGGACTGCCTGGCGCTCTCGGGGCCAACGGTGCGCTATCTGGCGGGAAATTCGGAGGGCCGCTTCGACCCCGCCGATCCGTTCGCACAGCCCTCTTTACAGGGCTTCGGGCCAGGTCGCTGCGCCCTGGCCTTCCGCAAGTCCGACAAGTATCTGGCCGATGCGTTTGACGAGGCCCTGGCCGCCTACGTGGGCAGTCAAGAACATCTGGCGCGCATCCAGCCGCTGGGGGTCACCGTCGTCAACCTGCCCGTCGGCGGGGGCTGAGGCCGCCATGTCTTGGTCCTCACCCGTTCCCGGTCGTTCGTGGTGGGCTGCGCTCGCCACTCCGGCTTTCCTCGGGGTGTCCTTCGTCATCCTGACAGCCTGCGGCTTGTTCTGGTGGGTGAACGCCTCGTGGCGCGAAAACAACGCGGCCTATCTGGAGGTGCAGGCGCACATTCGCCTGGCGCGCGGGGATTTCCTGCGTGGATACCAGCAGACGCAGCGAATCGCCACTGGCGAGGGCTCCGCCCTGGACCCAGGCCGCTGCGCGTTCTTCGAGCAGGCGGCCTGGCGCATCGAGAACGCCATCAAGGCGCTGGAGCCCATGCGCCAGGAGTCGGCGTTCCGCAACGGCTTCCAGCGCATCGCCGAGGGGTTGGCGCGCTACCGGGAGACGGTGCTCGCCGCCGGAGACGTGGCCTGCGGCGGGGCGGATGCGCTCAACGCCGGGGCGCGCCGCCTGGAGATGGACCGGATTCTGGCCGAATCGGAAGCCATCCTGGCGGCGTTGTCCCAGGACATTTCTACGCGCTTCAGACACGAGGCCCAGGACCTGGACGGGCTGCACCGCGCGGCCATCCTTGTCTTCGCGGCAGTGATGGGCGCGGGGGCGGCGGCCATCGGGGTGGCCGGAATGCGCCACAGGCAGGCCGAGGAGGAACTGCGCCGGAGCGAGGAGCGTTTCAGGCTTCTGGTGGAATCCTCCGCGGATGCGGTCTTCGTCCAGACCGGGGGCCGCTTCGCCTACGTCAACCCCGCCTGCGTGCGGCTCTTCGGGGCATCCTCCCAGGAGGAACTCCTGGGGTTGCCAGTGCTGGAACGCATCAGCCCGAATGACCGCACGGGCGTAGCTGACCGCATCAAGACCTTGAACACCGATCGGAACAGCGTTCCCAGGCGCGAGGAGACCATCCTGCGCCAGGACGGCACACCCGTGACCGTGGAGGTGTCGGCCTCGCCCATGCCCTACAAGGGCATGGACGGAGCGCTGGTCTACGCCCAGGACATCTCCGAGCGCAAGGCCGCGCGGGACGCCCTCCTGCGGTCCCTGCACGAAAAGGAGGCCCTGCTGCGCGAGGTGCACCACCGCGTGAAAAACAACCTCCAGGTGGTCTTGAGCCTCATGGACCTCCAGGCCTCCGAGGTGGAAGATCCCGAAATGCTCGAGCGCTATCGGCAGCTGCAAGGGCGCGTGCGCACCATGGCCATGCTCCACGAACAGCTCTGCCGTTCGGACAATCTGGGAGCCATCTCCTTGCGCGATTACATGGAAAAGCTCCTGGAAATGCTGGCGAGGTCCTTCGACATGCAGGACAGAGTGTCCGTGAAGCTCGCCCTGGAGGACATCCGGCTTTCCATCGACAAGGCGGCCCCCTGCGGCCTTCTGCTCAACGAGCTGGTCACCAACGCCTTCCAGCACGCCTTCTCAGGGCGCGCAGGGGGGGAATTGCGGGTGGACCTGCACACGGAGGACGGGGAGATCGTGCTCGTGGTAGGCGACGACGGCCCCGGCCTGCCCGCCGCCCTGGCAACGCCGGACGGCCACAACGTCTCCCCCGGCACGCTGGGCTTGCTGCTCGTCCGCGAACTGGCCCGGCAGCTCCGGGGTTCATTGCGCTGGCAGGAAGGGCCGGGAGTCACCGTCGAATTGCGCTTTCCGGCCGAATGTCCGTCCGGAAGCGCCAGGGTCTGACCCGCATCCACCAGAACACGGGGCCTTTTGAGATGTTCCGGGTCAACGCCAGCGAAGCCTAGTCCTCATCTCCGCGACGGCATGCGGCCTTTCTGCTTGCGTAAGAGGGAGAGCCGGGCCCGGGGCTCCCGCCCGGCAGGGCGCGGAAGGGCCGTAAGCTCCCGGATCAGGCCGGGGAGTTCAATCCCATGTGCGGCGGTCCTCCAGGCGGGGCAGGGCGGTGTCGATGGTCCCGGCCTGGGCGCGCTCCAGGACCGGGCGCAGCTTGCAGCGCAGGCGGAAGGCCTCGGTGAGCGCCGCCTCGTCCACGTCCGCCGAGGCCTCGTAGACCAGGGTGAGGCAGTCGCGCCCGCCGGGATTCGTGGCCACGAGCCTCCAGGCGACCACGCCCGGGAAGGCGGCCAGGGCCTCGGCGGCCTGGGCCGGGTAGACGAACTGGCCCTTGATCTTCACCGTGTCGTCCGCGCGCCCCAGAATGCCCGCGAGCCTGGGCGACGTGCGCCCGCAGGGGCAGGGGGCCTCCACCAGGCGCGAGAGGTCCCCCGTGGCCAGTCGCACCAGCGGGTAGGCGCGCACGAAGGGCGTGAAGACCACTTCGCCCATCTCGCCGGGGGGCAGCGGTTCCCCGGTGGCCGGGTCGCAGACCTCCACCCAGCCCCTGCTGGAGCAGTGCATGCCCTCCAGGGCGTCGCATTCGTAGGCGATGGCCCCCACGTCGGCGGTGCCGTAGCCCTGGCGCACCCTGGCCCCGAACATCTCCTGCACCTCGCGGCGCAGCGACTCGGGCAGGCGTTCCGCAGCCACGAAGGCCTTGCGCACCGAGAGGTCGCGTGCCGGGTCCAGCCCGGCTGCGCGGGCCTTCTCGCCCAGGGCGCGCAGGAAGGAGGCCATGCCCACGAAGGCCGTGACGGGCAGGGAAGCCAGAAGCTCCGTCAGGATCTCCGTATTGCCGGGTCCGGCCGGGACCACGGCGCAGCCCAGCTCGCGCAGGGGCTCTTCGAGCATGTGCCCGGCCGGGGTGAGGTGGTAGCTGAAGGTCATCACGGCCAGGTCGCCCGCCTCGAACCCGGCGGCGCGGAAGGCCTCGGTCCAGCCCCAGAAGTCGGGCTCGCGGCCCTCGGGGTCGTAGAGGGGGCCGGGAGACTGGTAGAGGCGGCGCAGCCTGCCCAGGTCCACGGTGGAGAGCCCGCCCAGGCGCGGCCCCGAGGCCTGTACGGCCTTGAGGTCCTTCTTGCGCAGGGGGGGGATGCGCGCGAAATCCTCCGGGGAGCGCACGTCCCCGGGCGTGAGCCCAGCCCGCTCCATGCGGGCGCGCGCCTCGGAGCTTTGGGCGAAGGCGTGCTCCAGATGTCCGGCAAGGCGCGCCCAGAGAGCGTCGCGGCGCTCCGGGTCGGGGATGAACTCCAGGGAGGGAGGGGCTTGCGTCATGGTCGCTCCTTGGGGGGCGTCGTCGGGTGCTGTCTCGGGGCCGGGTCGAGAGCGCGTCGCGGCGGGCGTCAGCCCAGCCAGCGCTTGCGGCGGCGGTAGTGTTTCACGTCGCGGTAGGTCTTCTTCTCGCCGCCGTGGGAAAGCCCCAGGTAGAACTCCTGCACGTCGGGGTTGTTCATGAGGTCCCTGGAGGGGCCGTCGAGCACCACGCGCCCGTTCTCCATGATGAAGCCGTACTCGGCCAGGGAGAGGGCCGCCCGGGCGTTCTGCTCCACCAGGAGCACCGTGACGCCCTCCTCGGCGTTGACCCGGCGGATGATCTCGAAGATCTCCTCCACCAGGAGCGGCGCGAGCCCAAGGGACGGCTCGTCCAGGAGCAGGAGCTTGGGCCTGGCCATGAGGGCGCGGCCGATGGCCAGCATCTGCTGCTCGCCGCCGGACATGTAGCCCGCCAGCTGGTGGCGGCGCTCGGCCAGGCGGGGGAAATAGCCGTAGACGCGCTCCATGCCGGGCCTGATTTCGGATGAGGGGCGCGTGTGGCCGCCCGCGCGCAGGTTCTCCTCCACGGTCATGTCCTCGAAGACGCGCCGTCCTTCCATCACCTGGAACACGCCCTTGCGCACGATCTTCTCGGGCGTGAGGCGCTGGACCGGCTCGCCGGCCAGGAGCACCTGCCCGGCCGTGACCTCGCCGTCCTCGCCCGCCAGCAGTCCGGACACGGCCTTGAGCGTGGTGGACTTGCCCGCCCCGTTGGCCCCGAGCAGGGCCGTGATGCGCCCCTCGGCCGCCGAAAGGGAGAGCCCTTTGAGCACCAGGACCACGTCGTTGTACACGACTTCCAGGTTTTCCACCGTCAGGAGATCCACGCAGAGTCCTTTGATCGTCGGGTTGCGCCGCCCCGGAGGGCGGCGGGTTGGCGTCCGGCCGCCGTGTCCGGCCAGCCGTGTCCGGCCGCGCCGTCAGGCCGGTCGGTCGGGCCGTGCTGTCCGGCTATTCGGTCAGGCCGGTCAGCCAGCGGCATCCGGTCGAATTGTCCGGCCAGGTTGAAGGGCCTTTTCGTCCGGCCGGGGCCGTCCGGCCGGACAGGCGGCCCCGGCCCCGGCCTTCGCGGCCGGGACCGGGGCATCGGTCATCAGGGCTACTTGCCCAGCCATTCCTTTTTGCGCTCCAGAGTCTGGGTGGCCAGGAGCTTCATCTTGCCGTTCTCGAAGGTGTAGAGCATCACCGACATGTTGGGGCGGTGGTCCTCCGGGAAGTAGGAGATGGGCGGCGTAAGGCCCAGGGGGCTGTAGTCGCGCAGGCTCTCCAGCGCGGCCTTGAGGGTCTCGCCGGTCACGGGGCCTTTGGCCTGGGCCAGCTTGATGGCCTCGGCCATCACCAGCATGGAGGCGAAGGCGCGGATGTAGTGGGTCATCTGCGGCTGGCCGCCGGTGAGCTTCTCGATGGCCTTCATGCCGGGCACGTCCTGTCCGTAGCTGACGGCGGTCTGCAGCGAGACCACGCCGTCGGCGGCCGATCCGGCCAGGGGCGGCAGGTTTTCGTCGGAGCCCCAGATGTTGGTGAAGAAGCGGGTCTTGAAGCCCATCTTCTGGGCGTCCTTGAGCACCACGGCCGTGGACTGCGTGGTTCCGCCGATCCAGACGAAATCAGGGGCGGCCTTCTGCAGGCGCAGGAGTTGCGCGGTGGCGTCCATGGCCTTCAGGTCCACGTTTTCCTCGCCCACCAGCTCGAAGCCCAGCTCCTTGGCGTAGTCCTTGGCGGCGGGGATGGGGGCCAGGCCGTAGGGGTGGTTGGGGTAGACCAGCGCCAGCTTGGGGGCGCGCTGCTCCTTCCAGTTGTCCTTGAAATACTTGAGCGCGCCGCGGATCTGGGTGGAGTAGTCGGCGGCCACGAAGAAGTTGTAGGGAGCCTTGGACCCCTCGGTGAGGTGCGCCGAGTAGGAGGCCGAGATGCAGGGCACCTTGTCGCGGGCCACGAACTGGGTGAGGGCCTCGGTGTCCTGGGTGCCCCAGCCCTGCAGGGCCAGGATCTTGTCCTGGGAGGTGAACTTCTTGTAGGCGGCCAGGGCCTGCTGGGCGTTGTAGGCGTAGTCCACGGCGATGAGCTTCACCTTGGCCTGGCCCAGCATGCCGGATTCGTTGATGTAGCGCGCGCCGTCGCGGATGCCGTCGCCGTAGGGCTTGCCCACGTCGGCGGTAGGGCCGGAGAGGTCCTGCAGGGAGCCGATGACGTACTCCTGGGCCAGGGCGGGGGCGCAGGACAGGGCGGCCAGCGCGGCCGCCAGGAGCAGGCGTTTGAGTGTGGAATGCATGGTGTGGGCCTCCTTTGGGGTCAGTGGGCGAAGGGGTAGAGTTTCCAGTAGGCCTTGATCAGCCGCCAGCGGTGCGCTAGGCCTTCGGGCTCGAAGAGCAGGAAGAGGATGAGCGCCAGGCCGAACACGCCGCCCTTGAGGGCCATGAGGTTGGAGGTCATGCCGGGCATCCAGGCCTCGGCAGAAGCCGAGAGGGCGTTGAGCGCCTCGGGCAGCACCGTGATGAACACGGCCCCGTAGACCGCCCCCGCCACGCGGCCCATGCCGCCGATGATGATCATGGCCAGGTAGCTGATGGAGAGCCCGATGCCGAACTGCTCGGGACTCAGGAACATGGTGTAGTGCGCCCAGAGCGCCCCGGACACGCCCGCCAGGAAGGAGCTCAACCCGAAGGCGCGCAGCTTGTAGCCGAAAAGGCTTACGCCCACGATTTCGGCCGAGAGGTAGTGGTCGCGGATGGAGACGAAGGCCCGGCCCAGGCGCGAGCGCAGCACGTTGGCCGCGCCCAGGGCGCACAGGGAGGCCGCCGCCAGGGTGAGGTAGAACATCTTGAGGTCGTTGTCGAAGGCGTAGCCGAAAATTTCGGGGGGCATCACCGCCAGGCCGTTGGAGCCGCCGGTCACGGACTCCCAGTGCAGGAAGACGTATTCCAGGATCAGCTGGGCCGCCAGGGTGGAGATGGCCAGGTAGATGCCCTTGAGGCGCAAGGACGGCAGCCCGAAGAGCATCCCGGCCAGGGCGGCCAGGAGCCCCGAAGCGGGCAGGGCCAGCAGGAAGGGCACGCCCTTGGCCGCCAGCACCCCGGCCGTGTAGGCGCCCACGCCCACGAAGGCCCCGTGGCCCAGGGAGATCTGGCCGCAGGAGCCCGTGAGCAGGTTGAGCGACACCGCCCCGATCACCGCGATGTTGATCAGGCAGAGCACCGAGACGTGGTAGCTGTTCATCCACGGCGGCAGGACCACCAGCGCCACGAAGAACAGGGCCATGGACGCCTTGAGGAAGCGGCTGGGGAACAGCGCCGACTCCTGGGCGTAGGAGGTGAAGAAGAGCCCGCAGGGTGCGCTCACGGCTAGACCCTCTCGATCTGGCGGGTTCCGAAGAGCCCGTAAGGTTTGAGCATCAGGACCATCACCAGCACGATGAAGGCCGCCACGTCCTTGAAGCCGCCCAGGCCCAGCACGTCCTTGGCCACGCCGTCGCAGACGTTCTCCAGCACGCCGATGAGCAGCCCGCCCAGGGCCGCCCCGGCCAGGCTGTCCAGCCCGCCCAGGATCACCGCCGGGAACACCTTGAGCCCAAGGTGCCCCAGCTGGGAGTTGATGCCGTTGATGTTGCCCAGGATCACCCCGCCCACGGCCGAGACCATGGCCGCCACGCACCAGGACATGGCGAAGATGCTCTTG
Source organism: Fundidesulfovibrio magnetotacticus (assembly GCF_013019105.1). Lineage (NCBI taxonomy): Bacteria > Pseudomonadati > Thermodesulfobacteriota > Desulfovibrionia > Desulfovibrionales > Desulfovibrionaceae > Fundidesulfovibrio > Fundidesulfovibrio magnetotacticus. The sequence continues at coordinate 30,135 of NZ_BLTE01000008.1, read as the reverse complement.
ATGGAGATGCCCATGCTGGCCGAGGCGGCCTGGTCGAAGGCCGTGGCGCGCATGGCGATGCCCAGGCGCGAATACTTGAAGAAGAGCGAAAAGGCCGCGAAAAGCAGGATGGAGAGCAGGAAGGCCGCCACGTACACCGGCGAGACCGGCAGCCCGGCCACCACCACCGGGTCGGCGGGCAGCACCTGGGGGAACACCCTGATCTGCGTGCCCCAGCAGAGCTGCACCAGGGACTTGAGCACCGAGGAGAGCCCGATGGTGACCATGATCACCGAGATGGTGGGCTCCCCGATGAGCGGGCGCAGCGTGAGCCGCTCGATGGCCATGCCCAGGAGCGTGGAGAACGCGAGCGTCATGGGGAAGGACACCCAGAAGGGCAGCCCGAACTGCACCGTGAGCGAGAAGCAGGCGAACGCGCCCACCATCACCAGCTCGCCCTGGGCGAAGTTCACCACCTTGGTGGCCTTGTAGATGATCACGAAACCCAGGGCCACCAGCGAATAGATGGAGCCCACCACGAGGCCCGAGATCACCAGTTGGAGATAGTATTCCATCACACTTCCTCGATGCGGACCGCGCCGCTCATGGTGCGTCGGCGGCCGTCCTGGTAGACGATCTCCGACGTGAGTTCGATTGTGCCGGGCGCGCCGAACAGGGCCTCCACCAGGGGGGCGTAGCGCTCCTCCACCACCTGGCGGCGCACCTTGCGAGTGCGGGTGAGCTCGCCGTCGTCCGCGTCCAGCTCCTTGTAGAGCAGGGCGAAGCGGCGCACGCGGTGCTCCTCGGGCAGCTCCAGGTTCACGCGGGCGATCTCCTCGCGCACCAGGGCGTAAAGCTCCTCGCGGCAGGCCAGGTCCTGGTAGGTGGTGTAGGTGATCTGGCGGCCCTCGGCCCAGCGCCCGGCGATCTCGGCGTCCAGGCAGACGAGCGCCGAGACGTGCTCCCGGCCCCGGCCGAAGGCCACGGCCTCCTTCACGTAGGGCGAGAACTTCACCTTGTTCTCGATGAACTGGGGCGAGAAGCGCGCGCCGTTCACGAGGGTCATCACGTCCTTGAGGCGGTCGATGACCACCAGTCGGCCCGCGTCGTCGAAATAGCCCGCGTCGCCGGAGCGCAGCCAGCCGTCGTCCAGGGCTTCGGCCGTGGCCTTCTCGTTCTGGTAGTAGCCCAGGAACACGGCGGGGCTCCGGGAGAGGATTTCGCCTTCCTCGGAGATGCGGATCTCGGTCTCGGGGATGGGCGCGCCCACGCTGGTGAAGTCCACGCGGCCGTCCTGATGGATGCAGGAGATGCCGGCGATCTCGGTCTGTCCGTAGATCTGCTTGAGGTTCACGCCCAGGGCGTGGAAGAAGCGGAAGGTGTCCGGCCCCAGGGCCGCGCCGCCGGTGCAGGCCGAACGGATGTTGGTGAAGCCCAGGCGGTCCTTGAGGGCGCGAAAGAGCGCGAGCCACGCCAGGGAGTAGGCCAGCCTGAGCCCCAGTCCGGGGGACTCGCCCCGGAAGCGGGCGTCTGCCCAGCGCTCGCCCACGGGCATGCAGAGGTTGTAGAGCCAGCGCTTGAGGGGCGTGGTCTCCATGATCTTCACGCGCACGCCCGCGGCCATGTTCTCCCAGACGCGCGGGGGCGAGAAGAGCACGTGGGGGGCGATCTCGCGGATGTCTTCCCGCACGGTGTCGGGCTCTTCGGGGAAGTTCACCTTGAAGCCGAAGAGCAGGGCCGAGGCCACGCTCATCATCTGCTCGCCCATCCAGGCCAGGGGCAGGAAGGAGACGAACTCGTCCGTGGCCCGCTTGGGGTCGGCCTGGCCCAGGTTGTGGGCCATGCAGAGCAGGTTGGCGTGGGAGAGCTGGGCCAGCTTGGGCCGCCCCGTGGTGCCCGAGGTGGTGGCGATGAGCGCCGGGTCGTCGGGCGAGAGGGCATCGAGGTTGGCCTCGAACTCCCCGGCGCGCATTTCGCCCAGGCGGCGCACGCTCTCGAAATCCAGGAGTCCGTCGTCCGTGTAGGCGGTCAGGCCCCGGGCGTCGTGGTAGACGATGTGGCGCAGCTCCGGCAGGGAGGAGCGCAGGCTCAGGAGCTTGTCCACCTGTTCCTGGTCTTCCGCCACCACGAGCTTGGTCTGGGACAGCTCCAGGATGTAGCCGATCTCGTCGGGGGGGGCGTCCTGGTAGAGGCCCAGGGCCACTCCGCCCAGGGACTGGATGGCCAGCTCCGCCCAGAGCCATTCGGGTCGGTTGTCTCCGATGAGCACCACGATGTCGCCCCGGCCCAGGCCCAGTTCGGCCAGGCCCCCGGCGAAGGCGGCGGTGATGTCCAGGTAGTCCTTCCAGGTGTAGGCCTGCCAGACGCCCCACTGCTTTTCGCGCAGGGCCGTGTCGCGTGGGGCGCGCCGCGCGTTTTCCAGGAGCAGGCGGGGCAGTGTGGAGCGGTAGGTTTGCATGGCCTAGCGCCCCAGGAACACGGCGTCTTCGCTGCCCAGGTAGGCGGCCACCACGGCCGGGTCAGCACTCACCTCGGCGGGGGTTCCCTCGGCCAGCACGCGGCCGAAGTCCAGCACCACCACCTTGTGGGAGACATCCATCACCACGCCCATGTCGTGCTCCACCAGGAGCACGGTTGCGCCCCATTCCTCGTTGATGTCCAGGATGTAGCGGGCCATGTCCTCGGTTTCCTCCAGGTTCATGCCGGCCATGGGCTCGTCCAGGAGGATGAGCCGGGGCTCGGCGGCCAGGGCGCGTCCCAGCTCCACGCGCTTCTGCACGCCGTAGGGCAGGCGTCCGGCGGCCTGGTGGCGGTAGGGGGAGAGGTTGAGGAAGTCGATCACGTCCTCCACGCGGCGGCGGTGGGCGTCCTCCTGGCGGCGGGCCTTGCCCAGGTAGAAGAGGCTGGCCAGCAGGCCGTATTCCATGCGCGAGTGCCGCCCGAGCATGAGGTTGTCCAGCACGGAGAGGCCCTTGAAGAGGGCGATGTTCTGGAAGGTGCGCGAGAGCCCAAGGCTGGTGCGCTTGTGGGCGGGCACGCCCAGGAGCTCGCGCCCGTCCAGGGTGATGGAGCCCTTGTCCGGGCGGTAGCGGCCGCTCACGCAGTTGAGCATGCTCGTCTTGCCCGCGCCGTTGGGGCCGATGAGGGAGACGATCCGGCCTTCCGGCACGGTGAAGCTCACGTCCATCAGGGCCGCCACGGCATGGAAGGTGAGGGTGACGCCCTCCACGGCCAGCAGGTTCATTGGCGGATCCACTCGGCCACGAAGTCGGCGGCGCACATGAGGCGGTAGCCGCGCTGCTGGATGGCGGCGGCGATGGGCGAGGCGTCGTCGCAGGCCAGGCGCAGCACCACCATGCGCTGTCCGTCGTGGTAGAAGGTGCCGGTGGAGATGATGGAGACGCCGTGCTCCAGGACGATGCCGGAGAGCTCGTGGAGCACGCCCCGGCGGTCCTCCACCTCCACCACGAGGCGCGAGCCGCCGTCGCGGAAGCCCATCTCCTCCACGAACACCTCGAGCATCACGGTGCGGCTGATGTAGCCCACCAGCGCGCCCCTGGCGTCGGTGACGGCCAGCCCGGCGAGGTTCTTCTTGCACATGATGTCGGCGGCGGCCTCGATCTCCAGTTCCGGCGGCACGGTGGTGATGTCGCGGCGCATGATCTTGTCCACCGTGAGCTTGCTCACAAGATAGAGGGCCTCGTGCTTGTCCAGGGTGGTCATCACCGAGGGCAGGGCGGCGGAGATGTCCTCGGAGCGCAGATAGCCCACCAGGCGATCGCCATCGGTGACCAGGAGCATCCAGAGGTCGGCCTGATCCAGGAGCTTCTGGGCCTGGAGCACCGGGGTCTTGGGCGTGACGGTCTGGAAGGACTTGAGCATTTTGAGTCCGACGTACATGGGCGACCTCCTCGAAGTGGGGTGACCTTACACAATTGCAAGGAGGTCTACAATATTCACCCCACGAACGGTAGGAATTTGGCGGTGAGCGGCGCATATTCGACCGGACAAGTGTGCTTTGCTGCACGGCAGTGATCGAATTGCGAAATAATAATGAGCCGTTATACTCTGCACATTAACTATACTCTAAAAGTATGAATTAGGCCGTCTGTGTGAGCGAGGGCTGCTTGGTTCAGGGGTGGGGGAGGCATCGCGGAAGAGGGGATTCGTCCGGGACAGGGCGGAGCAGTGATTGACGCGAAGCCATTGCGGGTCCAGGGGGCTCACCCCCCTGGCGGGTGCAGGGCAGCGCCCTGCCGGGTCCAGGGCGGAGCCCCGTGCGTGCCGGGCATCGTCGGCGCGTGCCGGGACCGGAGCCTGTCTGGACAGCGCTCCGTCAGGCGGCGGGCCTGCGGGCGCGGCGACGGCCGCCGCGCCTGCGGTCTTCATCCGCCGGTGTTCACCCGGCTCGGGCGGCGCGGCGCTCCATGGCGGAGATGATCTTGGCCTCCACGTCGGCGGTTGGGCAGGGTTTGAGCAGGTAGTCCGCGCCGCCCCGGCTCATGATGTCGGCGGCGATGTCCACGGAGGCGTGCCCGGTGAGGATGATGATCTCCAGGTCCGGGTCGCGGCGTTTGAGCTCCGTGAGCAGTTCCACGCCGGAGATGCCGGGCATTTTCACGTCCAGGAGGGCCACGTCGAAGAGTCCGGGCTGGAAGCGTTCCAGGGCGTCCTCTCCGGAGAGGGCGGTGGTGACCTGCATGTTGCGCAGGGTGAGGAGCTTGGCGAGGGTGGTGACGAAGCGCTCCTCGTCGTCCACGCAGAGGAGGCGAACGGGGGTGTTCATGGGGCGTTCTCCGTGTTGTCCAGGGGGAGTGTGATGGTGAAGACCGCGCCGTGTCCTGGGGGGCTGGCGGCGGTGATGCGTCCGCCGAGGCGGTCCACGATGCGGTGCGTGATGGAAAGGCCCAGGCCCGTGCCCTTGCCGGGCGACTTGGTGGTGAAGAAGGGGTCGAAGATGCGCCCGAGGTGTTCGGGCCTGATGCCCGGTCCGTCGTCCTCCACGCGGGTGAAGACGTGCTTGCGGTCGGGGTCCCAGCCGGTGGAGACGGCGACGCGGCCGTTCTCCCCCGCGGCCTGCACGGCGTTGACCAGCAGGTTGAGGATGGCCTGGCGGTAGAGCGGGGGGTCCAGGGGGATTCTGGGGATGTTCTCCTGGTAGTTCCGGGCGAGACTCACGTGTTTGGCCAGGGCTTCGCGTTCGGCCAGTCGCGCCATGTCCTCGGTGAGGCGGTTGAGGTCGGCGGGCTGGCGGATGGGCTTCCAGGTGCGGGCGAGGTTGAGCAGGTTGTGGGTGATGTCGGCGCAGCGGTTCACCTGGGTCTGGATGGCGGCGAGGCTCTGGCGGGCCTCTTCCAGGGGCGGGCGTTCCTGGGCGAGCAGGTGGCCCAGCCATTCGGATTCCTGGGTGATGACGGCCAGGGGGTTGTTGATCTCGTGGGCGATGCCGGAGGCCACCTCCCCGATGGCGGCGAGCTTCTGGGACTGGAAGAGCTGTTCGTCCAGGGCGCACTTCTGCGATTCGGAGCGTTCGAGGCGTTCGGCGAGGTTCTTTCGGGCGCGCCAGAAGGCCAGGGCGGCGAAAAAAGCGGGCGCGACGGCCCAGGGCATGGGCGCGATGGCGGCGGCCAGGACGAGCCCGGCGGCCAGGAGGAAGGACAGGCCGGGGCTAGCGGGTGTCCGCGCCGAGGAGTTTGCGTTCATGGGCCTGGTCTATGGCGGCGAGGAGTTCCTCGAAGTCCACGGGCTTGAGGAGGTAGGCGTTGGCGCCGATGGACATGCCCTGCACGCCGGACTCCACGGAGGCGTGGCCCGTGAGCAGGATGACCTCGGGGCCGGGGAAGCGCTTCTTGATCTCGCGCAGGGTTTCGATGCCGTCCATGCCTGGCATGAGGATGTCCAGGAGCACCACGTCGAAGGGGTCGCGGCCGAGGGCCTCCAGGGCCTGCTGCCCGGAAAAGGCGGACTGGGGCAGGAAGCCGCGCCGGGCCAGGCGCTTGACGATGGTCTCGTTGTAGTCGCGCTCGTCGTCGACCACGAGGATGCGTGCCGTACCCATGCGTACCCCCTCAGGCGGCCGGAACGTAAACGTCGAAGGTGGTGCCCTGTCCCACGACGCTTTGCACGGTGATGCGCCCGCCGAGTTTTTCGATGATGCCAAACGAGATGGAAAGTCCGAGCCCCGTGCCCTCACCGGGTTTCTTGGTGGTGAAGAAGGGGTCGAAGATCTTGTCGAGCTTGTCGGGGGGGATGCCGCACCCGGTGTCGGCCACGGTGACGCGCAGTTCGTTGGAATCCTGCTTGAGGCGCGTGGTGAGCACGATGCGCCCGTTCTTGCCCACGGCGTCGATGGCGTTGTCAATGAGGTTCAGGAGCACCTGCTGGAGCTGGGTGGGGTCGGAGTTGGTGGGTGGCAGGTGCTCCGCGAAGTCCTGGCGGATGTCGATGTTGCGCAGGAGCGCCTCGGTCTTGAGGAACTGCACCGTCTCGGCCAGGAGCTTGTTCACGTCCACGGACTGCATGACGGGTTCCATGCGCCGCGCGAAGCCCAGCATGCGGTGGGTGACGTTCTTGGCGCGCTCCACGTGGTGCTCGATGCGGTGCACCGACTCGGAGAGCTCCTTGTGCTGTGGCGTGGCGGCCAGTTCGGATTCCTCGAGGAGGTCCTTGATCCATCCGGCCTGCTCGCGGATGATGGCCAGGGGGTTGTTGATCTCGTGGGCCACCCCCGCGGCCATCTTGCCCAGGGCGGCCATCTTGCCGGACTGGGTGAGGCTCGCGTCCAGGGCGGCCATCTCGCGTTCGGCCTTCTCGAGCCTGCCCACCATGGAGTTGGTGACGAGCACCGTTCCCGCGACGATCACGGCCACGCCCCCGGCCATGAGCACCCAGACGAGGTATTCGGCGTCGAAAAGGGGGCGCAGTTCGCCCACGGGGTCTTCGCGGATCACCAGGAGCCAGTCCTTGTTTTCGAGCCAGGTCCAGCCGTAGAGGAAGGGGCGGTGGTTCACCTCCATCTGCTCCACGCGCAGGCCCTGGAAGCGGCCGTCCACGCGGAAGGGCAGGTGCATGTCCTCCAGGACGTGGCCGCCGAAGCGCGGGCTGGTCTGGAGCACGAGCTTCTCGTTGACCAGGAAGGCGTCGCCGGTGCGCCCCATCTGGACGCGCTTGACGAAGGACTCGAAGATGTCGGAATCGATGGTGGCGCGCAGAATCCAGGATTTGCCGCCCTCGCGGCGCAGCACCGCGATGATGATGTGGGGGTATTGCCGGAAGCCCAGGAACACGTCGGAGACGTAGACGCCCTTGGCCGTCACCTTGGCGAACCAGTCCTCGTTCTTGTAGTTGCGTCCGGAGAGGTCGTAGGGTCCGGCGTAGGCCAGGTGGTTGCCGTCCATGCCGATCACGCCCAGGTCGATGTAGTAGCGGGAGGTGGCCTGGAGCTGGGAGAAGACGCGTTCGAGGTTTTCCTTGTCCGAGGCCTCTTCCAGGGTGAGGGCGCTGGCCAGGGTGGCCACCTGGGCCTGGCGCTCGGTGAGGAAGAGGTCGATGGCGTTGCGCTTGCTTTCCACCAGGGTGCGCAGGTTGCCCTGGAGGGCCTCCTGGTAGCCCACGGCGAAGCGGTGCTTCACCGTGAGGCCCAGCACCAGCAAGGGCAGCAGGGAAAAGCCCAGGGTGCAGAGGATGATGGTCAGGCGCAGGCGCTTGAAATCGACGGTTTTCACGCGTAATCCCCGCCCGGTTCCATGGCTTGTGCTTTGGATCGCATAATGGATTCATGGACGGCAACGGACGGCCTGTCAATGCCCGCAGGGGGCCGAAGACGGAGTTTGTGTGTCGTTTTGGCGGCGTAGGCCGCCGGGGAGCGGATCGGGATGCGTACGGCGTGGTTCTGGCTGGTGGTGGCGGGGCTGTTCGAGGTGGGCTGGCCGGTGGGCCTCAAGATGGCCCAGACGCCGGGCAAGGTGGCCCTGGGCGTGGCCCTGGCCGTGGCGTGCATGGGGCTCTCGGGGTGGCTCCTGTGGCTGGCGCAGAAGTCCATCCCCATGGGCACGGCCTACGCCGTGTGGACGGGCATAGGCGCCGCGGGCACGTTCCTGGTGGGCGTGGCCTTCCACGGCGACCCGGCGGGCCTGGCGCGCGTGGCGGGGGTGGGGCTCATCGTGGCGGGGGTGGCGCTTCTGAAGCTGGCCTCGTGAGGGGCGCTCAGGCCATCTCGCGCATCACCTCGGTCATGTGGCGCTCGGCGGCCTGGCGCAGGATGTCTCCGATGTCCTTGGCGAACTTCTGGCGGAAGCCTTCCACCATGGCCTCGTTGGTCATCACCATGTCGATCTGGCGCGTGTGCATGAGCAGGTAGCCGATCACGCGCAGGCGGTCGAGCATGAGGTCCATGGGCCCCTTGGCGTAGACAGCGCGCATCTCGTCGCCCTGGATCTCCACGCGGAAGTTGTAGTTCTCGAGCACCTCGCCCACGAACTTTGCGCGCAGGGCGCGCCTGCCCTGTTCGGCCGCGCCGCCCTTGAACTGGAAGCTCACGTAGTTCTCGTGTTCGCGCTCGTCCACCAGGGCCTCCACGGTGCAGAAGTGGTAGCCGAAGCGCGAACTCAGGCACATGTAGTGCCTTGAGATCATGAAATAGTTGCCCTGGGCGTACTCCGAGTCTCCGCCGTGGGTGAGGTTGCGGTTCACGGTGGAGTGGGCCACGATGTGCAGAAGCCCGGCCGCGTCCACCGGCGGCGGCCCGGCCCAGGGCACGGCCACGAAGCCCTCCCAGAGCGAGAGCACCGGCTCGCAGGCGATCTCCTCCATGGTGACGTACTTGCCCGTGATTTCGCGGGTGAAGCCGTCGTCCAGGTTCACGAACCACCACTTCATGGGCACCCGGTACTTGAGCTGCTTGGAGGCGCGCTTGGAGAACTGGAAATCCTGCCCGAAGCGGAACATCTCGGTCACGGATTTTTCGTGGCAGAAGCGGGTGATGTCGTGGAGCGTCAGGCAGTTTTCCGGCGAGAACTCCGGCACGGAAGGGTCCAGGAGGTTCAGGGGTGCCACGATGTCGAGCACTTCGCGCAGGATGGCGTGCATGGGCGACTGGGCCTGGGGCGTCTCGCGCTTGGGGGCCAGGGCCAGCAGGGACTCCACCCGGCCGGGGTAGACGGCCAGGCCGTCGGCGTCCACCGTGACCTCGCCCTTGCCCGAGAGCGCCGCCACCGCGCCCTCCATGCCCATGAGGGCGGGCACGCCGAACTCGCGCGCCACGTTGGAGAGGTGCCCCGCCACGCTGCCGCGCTCGCACACCAGGGCCGAGGCCCGGGACAGGAGGGTGGCCCAGCGCGGGGCCGCGTCCGCGGCCAGGACCACGCCGCCCTCGGGGAAGGTGAGCATGTCCAGGTCGCGCGCCACCACGTGGACCGTGCCGGCCGCCACGCCCGGGCTGCCCGTGACGCCCCCGGCCGCGAGGGGTTTTCCGAACTGCCCCGGGGGGCGTTTGGCCCGGCCGGCCTCTATCTGCTGGAGCGGGCGGCACTGGAGCAGGAAGATGTTGCGCTCCTGGTCCATGGCCCATTCGATGTCCAGGGGCTCGGCGTACACCTCGTCGAGCCGGATGGCCATGGAGGCCAGGCGCAGGGCCTCCTCGTCGGTGAGGCTGGGGGCGCAGGCGGCCTCTCCGGCCTCCTCGTGGCGGCAGACGCCTTCCACGGGGTCGCAGAGGTAGACCCTGTCCTTGCAGGCGATGCGCTGTTCGGTCAGGCGGGGCGGGTCGCCTCGCCTGGCCACGAAAAGGTCGGAGGCCACGGCCCCGTCCACCACGGTCTTGGCCAGGCCCCAGGCGGAATGGATGAAGATTTCGTCGTCGCGGATGGAGAGGGGGTTGCGCGAGTAGATAACGCCGCCGCTGCGCGCCTTGACCATGGCCATGCAGCCCACGCACATGGCCACGTCCTCGTTGGGGATCCCCTTGGCCATGCGGTAGGTGACGGCCTGGGGGCTGTACTTGCTGGCCACGATCTCCTTGTAGGCGATGAGCAGTTCCTCGGCCGAGACGCCCAGCACGCTGCGGAACTGCCCCGCGAAGGACTGGCCCATGGCGTCCTCGCCCAGAGCGCTGGAGCGCATGGAGACGCGCACGTCGGGTTCGGTCCTGGCTTCCAGTTCCAGGTAGGCCTTGAGGATGGCTTCGGCCACGTCGGGGGGCAGCTTGGCGTTCTGGATCATCTGCTGGATCTGCGAGCACAGTGGCAGCAGGGTGGCGTGGTCGTCCGCGCCAACGGCCTGGATGAGGCGGTTGATCTCGTCGCCAAGGCCGGTGTCGCGCATGAAGCGGCTGTAGGCCAGGGCGGTGACGGCGAAGCCCGGGGGCACGGGCAGCCCCACGCGGGCCATGATGTCGCCCAGGTTGGCCATCTTGGAGCCCACCTGGTCCGCGTGGGCGCGGTCCACGGCCTCCAGGGGGAGCACCAGTTCGGTGGCGGCGGTCTGGGGCTGGCGGTCCAGCACGGCGGCGATCTGGGCCTGGATGTCCTTGAGGCGCTCGAAAAGGGCGTCGTACTTTCCGGGGGCGATCTCGGAGAGGTGCTTGACGATGCGGTAGACGTTCACCGAGGCGGCGGTGGCCTGGGAGCGCACGAAGCTCATGCCGAAGACGGAGGCACCGCGCAGGGCCTGCTCCATCTCGCTCATGATCATGAGCGTCTTCTTGTTGGCCGTGAGCAGCAGTCGGAAATTGTGGTAGCGCTTCTTGAATTCGGCAAGGATCTCCTCGTCGGACATGCCCTCGCCTTGATGGTGGCCGCCGATGAGGCTGGAGAAGAAGGTCTTTAAGCGTGTGAACACTGTGTCAGGTCACTGTTGGAGGCACTTCTTCTTGTTGGCGTCCTGAATCTTGCAGAGCAGCTCTTCAAGCTCGACGGGCTTCATGAGGTAGTCGAACGCGCCGAGTTCCATGCCGCGCATGGCCACCTCCACGTTGGCGTGGGCGGTGAGCATGAGCACCTCCAGCCCGGGCTTGAGGGCCTTGATCTTCTGAAGGGCCTCGATGCCGTCCATGCCGGGCATCTTCACGTCCAGCACGGCCACGTCGGCCTCGTTGGCGGCAAGGAAGTCCAGGGCCTCCTGGCCCGAGAAGGCCAGGTGCACCTTGAGCCCGCGCCGCGTCAGGCGCTTGGCCAGGGTTTCGATGAATTCGGCCTCGTCGTCCACCAACAATACGCTGCACGTGCTCACGGCATCCCCCCGGATCGCTTTGAGGGTTCAATCTGACCGTTTACTTCCCGAAATGCAAGGCCCGCGTGACGCTGGCCTTTTCCCGCCCCCGGCGCTACATGCCCGGTCCATGAGTCTCGAGATCATCCTGAAGGACGCCGTGGTGAGCCGCGCGGGGCGCAGGCTTCTGGACCGCGTGAGCTGGCGGCTAGCCCCCGGCGCGCGCCATCTCCTCACGGGGGACAACGGGGCGGGCAAGTCCACCCTGCTGGCCCTGGCCCGGGGCGAAATCTGGCCCGACCAGCTGCCCGGCGGCGGCTTCGCCGGGGAGCGGACCTACATCGTGGACGGCCACGCCACCATGAGCCCCATCCCGGCCCGGGCGCGCATCCGCATGGCCGGGGCCGGGCTGCGCGACCGCTACCGCGCCATGGGCTGGAACGTCTCGGCCTGGCTGGTGGTGGTCTCCGGGCTCACGGATTCGCCGCTGCCCTCGGGGCGCATGGGGCAGGCCGAGGAGGCCGCCGCCCGGGAGGCCCTGGCCGACCTGGGTCTGGAACGTCTGGCGGGCAGGCCCTTCCTGGAACTCTCCCAGGGCCAGGCCATGGGCGTGCTGCTGGCCCGCGCCCTGGTGGCCCCGCCTTTGGGCGCACCAGGACGCGCCCCGGAATGGCTCTTCCTGGACGAGGCCGCAGACGGCCTGGACGCGACATCGCGCCGCACGCTCCTGGACTCCCTGGAGCGCCTGGGTGCGCGGGGCCTGGGCGTCGTGCTGGCCAGCCACCACGACCCGGGCCTGGAGGGCTGCGAAACGCTCCACCTGGAGCAGGGCCGCGTGGTCGCGCTCCCGGCCGTGTCGTCGCACGGCGCGCACGGGCCGGACGCGTCGTCGGCGGACGCCGCGCACGGCTCCGCGTCCGATCCGGCGTCCGCTCCGGCGCCGATACCGTGCGGTCCCGGCGGTCCCGAGCCCGTCGCGGTCCGGCCGGGACACGCCAGGCCCGCGCCCGTCCTGGAGCTTCAGGACGCAAGCCTCGTCCTCTCCGGGCGCGAGGCGCTCTCGGGCGTCTCCTGGAGCGTGCGCCCCGGCGAGCACTGGCTGGTGCGCGGCCCCAACGGGGCGGGCAAGTCGAGCCTGTTGAAGCTCCTCGGCGGGGACCTTTACCCCACCTCCGGCGCGGTCCGGCGCTTCGGGCTGCCCGAACACGCCAGCCTCTGGGACCTGCGGGAGCGCATGGGCCTGGTCTCCTGGGAGGGGCAGGCCCAATGGCCCGAGGGCTTCAGCGTGGAAGACGCCCTGGTCTCGGGCTTCTTCGGCAGCCACGGCCTCTACGACCGCCCCACGCCGACCATGCTCCAGGCCGCCCGCGCCTGGATGGAGCGCCTGGGGCTGGCCGCCCTGGCCGGACGCCCCATGTCCACCCTCTCCCAGGGGCAGGCCCGGCGGGCCATGATCGGGCGCGCCCTGGCCTTCGATCCGCCCATGCTCCTGCTGGACGAGCCCCTGGGCGGCCTGGACCGCCGCGCGCGCCGCCGGGTGCTGGACCTCATGGACGCCCTGGCCGCCGAAGGCCGCCAGATCGTGATGGTCACGCACAACGCGCGCGAGGTTCCCCGCTGCATCACCCACGTGCTGACCCTGGAGCGCGGGCGCGTCGTCTCGGCGGGTCCCCTCGCCCCCTGAACCCCAACCGCAACGGAGCCCCCATGCCCTCTTTCGACTGGGACGCCCTCTGCGCCGTGGCCCGTCTGGCGGGCCAGGCCATCCTCCAGGTCTACGGAACCGAGTTCGACGTGGAGCTCAAGGAGGACGACTCGCCCATCACCCGCGCGGACCGCGCCTCCAACGAGATCATCCTGCAGTCGCTGGCCGCGCTGCACCCGGACATCCCGGCGCTCTCGGAGGAGTCGCCCAAGCCGCCCTACCCGGAGCGTTCACGCTGGAAGCGCTTCTGGCTGGTGGACCCCCTGGACGGCACCAAGGAGTTCGTGAAGCGTAACGGCGAGTTCTCGGTGTGTCTGGGTCTGGTGGAGGACCGGCGGCCGGTGTTCGGCGTGGTCTACGTGCCCGTGAAGGACATCCTCTACGCGGGCGGCCCTGGTCTGGGCAGCGTGAAGGTGGTGGGCGGGGAGCGCACGGCCCTGCGCGTGTCGCCCCCGGAGCCCGGGGCGCGCGTGGTGGCCGTGGGCAGCCGCTCGCACCCGGACCCCCGCCTGGAGGAGTTTCTTTCGCGCTATCCGGAGCACGAGTTGGTCTCGGCCGGGTCGGCGCTCAAGTTCGGGCTGGTGGCCGAGGGGCTGGCCCATATCTACCCGCGCTTCAACCCCACCTGGGAGTGGGACACCGCCGCCGGGCACGCGGTGCTGCTGGGCGCGGGCGGCACGTTCACGAACCTGGAGGGCGGGGAATTTCTTTACAACAAGGAGTCGCTCAAGAACGGGGGGTTCATCGCCCGGGCCTGAGGACGCGCTTCCGGGGCGATTCGCCCGCGCCGCGCCCGGACGTGCGGGGCCGCCGGGCGGGGCGGGTCAGCGCCCTTTGGTCACGCTCAGGTAGACCATGCGGGCCACCACGCCCAGGAGCGGCGCGCCCAGGGCGAAGAAGATGGCCACCCCGAAGTTCTGCCGCACCCAGGGGATCTGGCCGAAGAAGTAGCCGCCGAAGAGGTAGAGGGGCGTCCAGAGGAGCTTGCCCACGGCGTTGTAGAAGAGGAACGGCCGCCACTCCATGCGCACCATGCCGCCCACCAGGGGGGCCACGGAGCGCAACACGGGCACGAAGCGCGCGGCCACCAGGGTGGCCCCGCCGTGACGCTCGAAGTAGTCGTGGGCCTTGGCCAGGGATGCGGGCGAGATGAAGGGGATGCGCCCGCCCGCCAGCACGTGGCCGCCCAGCCAGCGTCCGATGGCGAAGTCCAGGCAATCGCCCAGGAAGGCCCCGGAGAGACCGAGCGCCAGGGTCCACCAGAGGTCGAGCCCCACGCCGCGCGCGGCCATGGCCCCCACGGCGAAGAGTACCGTGTCCGAGGGCAGGGCCGTGGTGACCACGAAGCCCGTCTCCGCGAAGACCACCGCGAAGAACACCGCATAGACCCACGCCCCGTAGGCCTGGTTGAGGGCCAGAAGATGGTTCTCCAGGTGGAGGCAGATGTCCCAGACGTCGGCGATGGTCACGTTCGGGGGAGTAAAGCGCGCGCGGGCGGCACGTCAAGGTCGGGGGCTTGACGTGGGGCCGGTGTTCCTCAAGATGCTCTGCAAACAACTGGGTCTCAACCGCGAAGAGTGGTAGGATGCTGCGCTACCGCGTCGAATACCTTCGTGACGAGGACGGATCGTTGATCGCCACGGTCCACGCGATCCCCGGAGCCATGAGCCTTGGGAAGGACGAAGCCGAGGCGACGGCCATGGTGCGGGACGCGGCCCTGACCATGCTGGCCTCCATGGTGGACGACGGCGTGGACATTCCCGCGCCGGACGCGTCCGAGGGGGACGCCGCAAGCGTGGAAATCCCCCCCGTGGCCGAGGTCAAGCTCACCCTCCACAAGGCCATGAGGAGCCAAGGCGTGAGCCAGTTGAAGCTCGCCGCCCTGCTGCACACGGACCCCAAGTCCGTGCGACGCCTGCTGGACCTGTACCACGCCTCCCGCTGGGACCACCTGGAAATGGCCCTGGAGGCGCTGGGCTACCGCGTGACGGTCCGGGCGGAACCGGCCGGGCCGCCGCCCGCGCTAGCCGGGGAGGCGGGGCAGGGGCGGAAGTGGGCGTGAAAAAGTGCTGAGCGTCTCAGCGAGAGACTGATCCCCTCACTCCCCCCTCCCGATCAGCCGCTCGAACTCCTGCGCGTCCAGCACTTCCTTCTTCAAAAGCTCCTGGGCCACGCCTTCCAGCTGGTCGCGGTGTCCCGTGAGGATGGCGCGCACGCGCTCGCGAGCCTCTTCCAGGATGTCCTTGACCTCCTGGTCCAGCTTGGCGGCCGTGGACTCGCTGTACTCCTTGCCCGTCAGGGGGGCCTGTTCGGGGCTCAGGAACAGGGGGCGGGCCTGGCGCGGGTAGGTGGAGAGCCCCAGGGTGCGGCCCATGCCGTACTCGGCCACCATGGCCCGGGCGATGTCCGTGGCGCGCTGCAGGTCGTTGTGCGCCCCGGTGGAGACCTCCTCGAAGACGATCTCCTCGGCCACGCGCCCGCCCAGGAGCACGTCGATCTTGCCGGTCAGTTCGCTCCTGGTCATCAGGTAGCGGTCCTCGGTGGGCAGCTGCTGGGTGTAGCCCAGGGCCCCCAGCCCGCGCGGCACGATGGAGATCTTGGACACCTTGTCCGAGCCCGGGGTGTAGGCCGCCACCAGGGCGTGCCCGGTCTCGTGGTAGGCCACGATCTTCTTCTCCTTGGGGTTGATCACCCGGTTCTTCTTCTCCAGGCCCGCGATCACGCGGTCCACGGCCTCGGAGAGATCGTCCATGTCCACGGCGGTCTTGTGCCGCCTGGCGGCCAGGAGCGCCCCTTCGTTCATGATGTTGGCCAGGTCCGCGCCGGAGAAGCCGGGGGTCTTCTGGGCGATCTCGCGCAGGTTCACCTCCGGGGCCAGCTTGATGTTCTTGGCGTGGACGTTGAGGATTTCCTCGCGTCCGTTCACGTCGGGCCGGTCCACCAGCACCTGGCGGTCGAAGCGCCCGGCGCGCAGCAGGGCCGGGTCCAGGGTTTCGGGGCGGTTGGTGGCGGCCATGATCACCACGCCCTTGCGCGGATCGAAGCCGTCCATTTCCACCAGCAACTGGTTGAGGGTCTGCTCGCGCTCGTCGTGGCCGCCCATGAGGTTGGCCCCGCGCGCCTTGCCGATGGCGTCCAGCTCGTCGATGAAGATGATGCAGGGGGCCTTCTCCCGGGCCTGGGTGAACAGTTCGCGCACGCGCGAGGCCCCCATGCCCACGAAGAGCTCCACGAACTCCGAGCCGGAGATGAAGAAGAAGGGCACCTTGGCCTCGCCCGCCACGGCCCGGGCCAGGAGGGTCTTGCCCGTGCCCGGCGGCCCCACCAGGAGCACGCCCTTGGGCATGCGCCCGCCCAGGTTCTGGAAGCGTTCGGGCTCGCGCAGGAAGTCGATGATCTCCTGCAGCTCCTCCTTGGCCTCGTCGCACCCGGCCACGTCGGAGAAGGAGGTGGTCAGGTCGGCCTCGGCCACGATCTTGGCCTTGGAGCGACCCACGCCCAGGAGCTGGTCCTGGGGATTGAAGCGGCGCATGAGGAAGAACCAGATGCCGAAGAAGATGAGCGCGGGCAGCACCCAGCTCATGAGGTCGCGCAGGAAGGTGGATTCTGGCTGGCCCCGGAAATCCACGTTGTACTTGGAAAGCTCCTCGGAGATTTCCGGGTCCACGCGCAGGGCCACGAAGCGCTGCTCGGTCTCCTGGCCGTCCTGGACCGCCTTCATCTTGCCCGAGAGCGAGCCCTGGGCGATGGCCACTTCCAGGATGCGCCCGGCCTTGAGCTCCTTGAGAAATTCCGAATAGGCCAGGGTCTTGGGGCCGTAGCTGCGGACGTAGTAGTCCTGGATGAGGGAGAGGGCCAGGAAGGCCGCGACAACGTACCAGAGAGTGAACTGATGCTTCTTGTCCATGATGTCCCGTGGGTTGGGGCTTGAGCAATGTCGAACAGATAGGCCGGGTCCGGGCGGGGGTCAAGCGGGCGGGTCGTCCTCTTCCAGTTCGCCGCTCACCTGGAAGGAGCGCATGAAGGCGCGGTCGATGCGGTCCTTGAGCCAGAGGGCGGTCTGGCCTTCGTAGGCCAGGGGGCCTTTGCGCAGGATGCCCCGCCCGTCGCCGCAATTGAGGATGAGCATGTAGTTGCCGGAGGTGTCCGAGAAGGGCGCGAGGGGGCGCTCCTCCAGGGCGGCCCGGAGGTTGTGGAGCAGCAGGGGGTTCTGGCGCACCGGGTAGACGCCCACCTTGTCCAGGGGTTTGGGGCCGAAGTCGATGCAGTCGCCCCCTCCGAAAACATCGGGGTGGCTGGCGCTGCGCAGGTGCTCGTCCACCAGCAGGCCGCCGTGCGGCCCGACGGCGAGGCCGAAGCGGGAGAAGTCCGGGTGGGGGCGCACGCCCACGGCCAGCAGGGCCACGTCGTAGGGCACGCGCAGGCCGTCGGTGAGCACTGCGCGGTCCTCCTCCAGGCGGGCGACGCCCAGGCCCTCGAAGATCTTGATGCCCCGGCGCGCCAGTGAGCGGTGGGCCAGCAGGCGCACCCGCTCCGGGAAGCGGCGCAGGAAGCCCCCGCCGGGGGCAAGGGAAATGTCGGGCGTCTCGGAGCAGGCGCAGCCGATGAGGGCGCAGGCGTTGCCCGCCAGCTCGAAGGCGGCTGCGCCGCCCCCGGCCACCAGCACCTTGGCCGTGCGGCCCAGCTCGGCCACGGCCTCGATGCGCCGTTTGGCCTCCAGGAGGTTCTCGATGGGCTTCACGGGAAAGACGTTGGGCCGCCCGCACCCGGCCACGGAGGGGGGCACGGCCGAGCCCGTGTTGATCGAGCACACGTCGTAGCCCACGGCCATGCCGTTTTCCAGGCGCGCCACGCGGCGCGCGGGGTCCAGGGAGGCCAGGCGAGAGCGGATGAACGTGCCGCCGCCGTTCTCGATCATGGCGCGCACGTTGAAGCGGCACTCGCGCGGGGCGTAGAGGCCCGAGAGCAGGCCCGGCCCCATGCCCGAGTAGTAGTGGCGGTCGGATGGGCTCGCCAGGGTGACGTGGTGCCCGGCGTCACGGAAGGAGGCGGCCTCCTTGAGGACGCTCAGGTGCGCGTGGCCGCCGCCCAGTAGCAGCAGATGCTTTCCCATGGTGCCCACCATGCGGCAAAGCGGGGAAGAAGGCAAGGGCGGGGACGGCTTGGCCCCGCCGGAACAACGCGGCCCGGGGGCGGCTAGTGTTCGGCGATGAGCCCCAGGCGCTTCATTTCGGCCAGGAGGGCCTTTTCCTCGATGGGCTTCTGGAGAAAGGCCGTGGCGTCGCCCAGGAACATGGCGTTGTGGGTGTCCTCGGCGTCTTCGAGCACCGAGGTGATGATGATCTTGGCCTGTTGCTCCCTGGGCACGCCCCTGTCCTTCTCCACGTCGCGGATTTCGCGCATGGCGGTGGCCCCGTCGATCTCGGGCATGCGCAGGTCCATGCAGACGAGGTCGTAGGGCTTGGCCTGCTTGAGGGCCTGCTGGAAGGCCATGATGGCCTCCTCGCCGTTCTCGGCCACGTCGCACAGGGCGTAGGGGTGGAGGATGTACTCCAGGAAACTGCGGGAGTAGAAATCGTCGTCGACGATGAGCACGCGCATGACCGTCTCCGGCTGTTGAGGCTGGCCAAGGAAAACAAGCGGTTGAGGCGTTTGTCTAGCCTTGGATTCCGTGGGCTGTCAAGGCGTGGCGACAGGGAGCGGCCGGGAGGGGCGCGGGAAGAGCCCCGGCCTATTCGTCGCGAAAGGAGCCCTGGGCCAGGAGGGCCTCGGCTTCCTCGGGCGGCACGGGCTTGGAGAACAGGTAGCCCTGTCCCAACTGGCAGGAAAGGCCGTGGAGTTCGTCCAGCTGTCCCGGCAGTTCCACGCCTTCGGCCACCACTTCCAGGCCCAGGTTGTGGGCCAGGCCCACGATGGCCCCCACGATGTCGGAGTTTTCCTGGCCGTCGCCCATCTTGCCCACGAAGCTGCGGTCGATCTTCAGGGTGTCCAGGGGGAAGCGGTGCAGGTAGGCCAGGGAGGAGTAGCCCGTGCCGAAGTCGTCGATGCTGATCTTCACCCCCAGGTCCTTGAGGTGGGTGAGCATGCGCGAGGCGAATTCGGCGTTCTCCATGACCTTGGTCTCGGTGATCTCCAGCTTGAGGGCCTCCGGGGGGATGCCCGTCTCATCGAGGATGGCCTTGATTTCGCCCACCAGGTCGAGGCTCATGAACTGTTTGGCCGAGAGGTTCACGCTCATGGAGAGCGGCGTTCCGTCGGGGCGGAGCTTGAGCCACTGGGCCAGCTGGCGGCAGGCGCTGCGCAACACCCAGGCGCCGATGACCATGATGAGGCCCGTCTCCTCCGCCACGGGGATGAACTCGGCCGGGGGCACGATGCCGCGCCGGGGGTGGTTCCAGCGCACCAGGGCCTCGAAGCCCTCGATGTGCCCGGAGGCGATGTCCACGATGGGCTGGTAGTAGAGCATCAGCTCGTGGCGCTCCACGGCGAGGCGCAGGTCGGTCTCCATCTGGAGCAGGGAGGTGGCGGTCTGGTGCAGGGTGGGGTCGAAAATCTCGTAGCGGTCCTTGCCCAGGGCCTTGGCGCGGTACATGGCGATGTCGGCGTCGCGCAGGAGGTGTTCGGGGCGTTCGTAGGTCCAGGTTTTGAGCACCACGCCCACGCTGGCCGAGGTGAACACCTGGCGGCCCTGGATGGCGTAGGGCCGTGAGACCTCGGCCATGATCCGCGAGAGGATGTGCGTGGCGTCCAGGGTGCCGGAGATGTCGTCCACGAGCACGGCGAACTCGTCGCCGCCGAAGCGGGCCACGGTGTCCATGGGGCGCAGCGCCTTGCGCAGCCGGTCTGAGACCTCCACGAGCAGGGCGTCGCCGGCCTGGTGGCCCAGGCTGTCGTTGATGATCTTGAAGCGGTCCAGGTCCAGGAAGAAGACGGCGAAGCGGTAGGCGTGCTTGCGCTGGGCGCGGTGCAGCGCCCAGTCCAGGCGGTCCATGAAGAGGATGCGGTTGGGCAGCCCGGTGAGCGCGTCGTGGAAGGCCTGGTGGCGCAGCTGGTCCTCGGCGGACTTGCGGGCGGTGATGTCCTGGACCATGCCCTCGTAGTACTGGAGTTGGCCGTCTTCGCCGCGCACCTCCCAGGCGGATTCGCTGACCCAGATCATCGCGCCGTCCTCGCGGCGCAGCTCGGACTCGAAGCCCAGCACCCGGCCCGTGGAGGTGAGCAGGCGCATGAACTCGGCGCGCCGTGCGCTGTCCACGTGCTGGGGGCCGGTGAGGCCCTGGGCCTCCATGAATTCTTGGGGCGAGGGGTAGCCGTGGATGCGCGCCAGGGCCGGGTTGGCCGAGACGTAGTGTCCGGTGGTGTCGGCCTGGTAGATGCCGTCCAGGGAGTTGACGAAGATGGAGCGGTATTTGGCCTCGGCGCGGCGCAGTTCCTTCTCGGCGCGCTTGCGCTTGGAGATGTCGATGATGGTCCCCTCGAAGTAGAGGGGGCGTGCCGATGCGTCGCGCACCACGCGGGAATGCTCGCTGATCCAGATGACGCGTCCGTCCTTGCGGTACACCTGGGACTCGAAGGCCGCCACGTGGCCTTCCCGCTCCAGCACGGCGCGGAAATCCTCGCGCCGCCCGGGGTTGACGTAGAGCATGGAGGGGATGTCGGTGCATTCCTCGATGAGCCGCGCGGGGGAATCGTAGCCCAGGATGCGCGCCAGGGCCGGGTTGGCCGAGAGGAAACGCCCCTCGGGCGTGGACTGGCAGATGCCCTCCTGGGCGTTCTCGAAGATGGCCCGGAACTTCTCCTCGGCATGGCGCAGGCGTTCCTCGGCCAGCTTGCGGGCCGTAACGTTTTCCACCGTGCCTTCCAGGAAGCGCGCGCCGCCAGGGCCCTGCACCATGCGCGCCGAGAGGGCCAGCCAGATGGGCTGGCCGTCCAGGCGGCTCACCAGCACCTCCAGGCCCGACACCGCGCCGGACTCGTCGAGCCTGCGCCACAGTTCCAGGGCCTGTTCGGGATCGCCCAGGAAGAGTTCGCACTGCTCGGGCCGGGCCAGCAGTTCCTCCGTGGAGGAGCAGCCCAGGATGGCCGCCAGGGCCGGGTTGACCATGGTGAGCTTGAGATCCAGCGTGGCCTGGAAGATGCCCATCACGGCGTTGTTCACCACGCCCCGGAACTGCTTCTCGGCCAGGCGCAGGGCCTCCTCGGCCTCGCGCCGGGCGGTGATGTCGATGTAGGTCCAGAACATGCCCAGGGGCGCCCCCCCCACGTTGATGGGGCAGGAGACCACCAGCACGTGGACGCGTTCGCCGTTCTTGCGCACGCGCACTGTCTCGCGCTGCACGGTGGCGCTCATGGTGGCCCGGCGGCGCAGGTCCGAGGAGTCCTCGGCCATGTCGCCGGGGACCACCAGGTCCTGGATCTTGTGGCCGCGGGCCTCGTCCGGGGTGTAGCCGAAGAGCTCCTCGAAGCCGCGGTTGATCTCCACCACGACGTCCTGCGTGTCCACCACGGTGATGGCCTGGGGAAAATTCTCGAAGAGCTGGGCGAAGAAAGAGCCCTGGCGGATGGCCCCGGCGTTCTGGGTGCGCGGGTGCCCCGCGAGGTTGCGCGTGAGGCGGCGGCTGAAGGCCAGGGCCAGCTGGTCCTGCCGGGCGAGCCCCACGAGCCCCGAGCCCTCCAGGGCCTGGGCCACCTCCTGCCAGGCTGCCTCGCCTTGGGTGGTCAGGAGCACCGGGAGCCCCGGGCGCAGCTCGCGGGCAAGGATCAGGCAGCGGCCCAGTTGGGCTTCCGGCAGGGCCGAGGAGACCACGAGCATGTCCCACTCGGCTTCCCGCAGGCAGGCTTCAAGGGCCTGCGGACCGTCGGCCCAGGACCAGACGGGATCGAAGGAAGCCTTGGCCAGGCTTGCCGCCAGTTGCTCGGCGGCGTCCTTGCCAGGATGGGTGACGAGAACTCTGGGACTGCTGCTCACGTTTCACTCACGCGCAAGGGGCCTCGTGCGCCCCGTCGGGTGCCAGAGGCATAGCGGATTTGCGTTGGACAAGGCTAGGAGAAAAAACTGTCGATTTTTCAGATTATTGGCAAATCCGAGTCCGTCAAGTGGCGTTGCGCCCGTTCCAGGAAGGCGTCCAGGGCTTCGCGGAAGGCGAGCAGGGCCCCGTGCTTCTGTCCCTCCGGGCGGCGCAACGCCGCCTCCAGTTCCTGGCAGGCTCGCGCCAGTGCGGGCGCGCCCAGGCTTCCTGCCAGGCCCTTTACGGTGTGCGCCGTCTCGATGAGCGCCTCGTGCTCTCCGCGCGCCAGACTCTCGGCCATGGAGTCGCCCAGGGTCGCGTAGTCGCGCAGGAAGCTGGCCAGGAGCCTGCGGTACAGGTCGTGATTGCCCATGAGCTGGCCCAGGGCGCGCGTGCTGTCCAGCACCGGGAGCGACCGCCCGCCCCGTGGGGAGCCGAGCAGCCTCGCGGCCAGCTCCTCGAAAAGCCTGGCCGAGTCCAGGGGCTTGGTGAGGTGGCCGTCCATGCCTGCCTCCAGGGAGCGCTCGCGCTCCTGGCCGGAGGCCCGGCCCGTGAGCGCCACCACGGGGAGTTCGGCGCTTCCGGGCAGGCCCCGGATGGCCTCCAGCACCTGATAGCCGTCCATGTCCTGCAGCCCGAGGTCCAGGAGCACCAGATCGATGTCGCCGTGCTCCAGTTCCCTCAGGGCGCTCTGGCCGTTTTCGGCCAGCACGGTCTCCACGCCGCCCAGGGCCAGCATGCGCGCGGCCGTGTGGCGGCTCAGGGGGTCGTCCTCCACCACGAGAACGCGTCGGCCGGCCAGACGCTGATCCACTTCGCGGAGCGTGGCGGATGCCGCAGTCCGTGCGGCAGGCGGGGATTTCTCCGCGGCGCCGCCCTGAACGGAGGGTTCCGGCGCGCTCCGGTCCAGCTCTGCGGCAATGGTTTCCAGGGCCTGGCGGCAGGCATCCAGGATGCGCAGGAGATTGTCGTGCTGAGCGGCGGAAAGCCCCCCGGCGTGCAGGGTCAGTTCGGCGAGCCCCATGGCGGCGTTCAGGGGGGTGCGCAGATCGTGTCCCAGGGCTGGGAAGTCCACCGGGTCGGGCGGCCGGAGGGACAGCTCCGTGACGTCCATGATCGCGCTGAAGGCCCCGGAGAAGCGTCCGAGCGGGTCGAGCACGGCGCACGTCCGGATGGCCGCATCGAGGGACGCGCCGTCGGTTCGGGTCACGCGTTGCAACGCGGAGTAGCCCCGCACGCGCCCCTGGACCATGTTCTGGAAGCGCTTCCAGGCGGCGGCGCGCTCCTCGGGCGCAAGGAGGGTCAAAAACGAGGAACCGGCGATGCGGGAGGGCTCAATCCCTGTCCAGGCGGTCACGTTGTTGCTGGCGTAGCCCACGCTTCCCTGGCGATCCAGGACAAGGAAGGCGCAGTCCAGGCCTTGGAGCAGAGCCTCGGCGTCGTGCTGGGAATGGCCGAGGTGCGTCGGCGTGCGCTCTCCCGCCTCGACGAATTGGAGCACGCAGAGCAGCTGCGGTTTGTCGCCCTCGCGCAGGGAGCCGAAGTGGACCTTCCCGTGCCGCGTCGTTCCCGAGGGCGCGTCGATGCGGCAGGGTTGCGCGCAGCCCTCGCCGCGCATGGCCATGGCGGCCAGGCGTCCCACGTCGTCGTCGTCGAGGTGGAGGAGCCGGGCCAGGGGCGTTTGGGCCATGTCGTCCGGCGTCCGGCCCAGCAGGAGTCCGGCGGCCTCGTTGGCCTCCACGACGCAGAGGGTGGAGGGGTCGGCCAGAAGGAGGGCGGCCGGGTTGCACAGGAATATGCCC
The DNA here is from genome assembly GCF_013019105.1 of Fundidesulfovibrio magnetotacticus. Classification (NCBI taxonomy): domain Bacteria; kingdom Pseudomonadati; phylum Thermodesulfobacteriota; class Desulfovibrionia; order Desulfovibrionales; family Desulfovibrionaceae; genus Fundidesulfovibrio; species Fundidesulfovibrio magnetotacticus. The sequence continues at coordinate 6,436 of NZ_BLTE01000008.1, read as the reverse complement.
CGGCCCAGGCGGCGCGCGTCCGCGAGTTCCACCTGGGACTCCTTGCGGGCGCGGATCTCGCCAGCTAGCCTTTTGCAGACGCACTTCAGGCGCTCCGTGCGGCGTTTCGACACGGCGCGAAGGCGCACGGACCCCTTTTGCAGAATCCTGGCCATGAACAGGGCCGCCAGGCCCGCTCCGCACGAGGCCGCCGCGGTCCAGAACATGCCGCTGGCCGCCTGATCGGGGCGGCCCAGGCGCAGCGTCAGCTCCATGCCGGACAGGACCAGCGTGCGCGCCGTCTCCTGCAGATTGTCCTCCCAGCCCGCGCTCGCCAGGCGTACGGTTCCCTGCCCTGCGGCCTCCTCCAGGAGGAAGGCCGCGCCGCTCTGGGTCAGGGTGTCCAGTCCGGCGCGTTCCACGAGCCGCTCCACGCCCATGAAGGCCACGGCCATGGACCGGGACAGGCCGACGCTGTTGAACGGCGCGCGCGCGTAGATCGCGCGGACGCCGTGTCCCAGGCGCAAGGAGCCCAGGGAAAGGCTCTGGAGATCGTCCGGGCGTTCGCGTCCCGGTCTCGGGCGGGGGGCCAGGCCCGGCAGCTCCATGCCCGTGAGGGTCTCGAAGCCCCGGGCCGGATAAACCCGGGTGACCAACCCGGCATCAGCCAGGCAGAGGGCCTCCACGGCGGGGAAGATGCTCATGGTGGCGAGGGCGTGCTCGCGCAGGTTCTTCCCTTGCTCAGCGTCGCGCTCGCGCGAGGTCAGGACGGACAGGACCCTCGCGGCGTCGACGAGCTGGCCCAGCAGGACGCGGATGTCCTCCGCCTTGGCCGTGCAGAGCGCTTCCAGGCTTTCGCGGTCTTGCCGTTTCTGCTGATCGTGCACGAGGCCAAAATGGTAGAAGCCCGTCCCGGAGACGAGGAGGAACAGGATCGCTTGAACGAGGCAGGCCTTGACGTTGTCCATGCTGCGCCCGCCGGTTTCGGCGGCCAAGCCATCATCTCAGATGCGCAACGGTTTGTAAACGCGTGCAAAACAAAGGCCCCGTCCGGCTGCGGACGGGGCCGAGGCTGCTGAAAAAGCCGGCTTTGGGGCTTTTTCAGCAGCCCTGCGCGAAGCGCAGCCTGGAGCAGGGCGGCTTTGCCGCCCGTAAGCGGTTCCCGCAAACCCCGTCTTCGGGGTTTGCCGTCAGGCAAAAGGCCCCGTCCGTTGCCGGACGAGGCCTCGCGAACCGAATGCCGGCCGGGGCTAGAACAGGCCCAGCAGGGAGAGGCCCAAGAGGGCCAGGCCCACCACGGCCACGCGCTTCACCCACAGGGGGCTGATGCGCTTGGCGATCTGGGGGGCGATGAAACCGCCCAGGATGGCGGCCGGGAACATGATCAGGAAGAAGGTCAGGTCGAAGTTGCCGAACTGGTAGTGGCGCATGGAACTCATGGCGGTGTTGAAGAAGATGGCCAGGAGCGAGCTGCCCACCACCAGATACATGGGCAGGCCAAGCACCACGGTCATCAGGGGCACCATAAAGGGGCCGCCGCCGAAGCCGAACATGGAGGAGATGATGGCCAGGATGAAAGCCCCGATACAACCGATGATGATGTTGACCTTGAACTCATGGCCCCAGAATTCAACAGTGATATGCATGGATGTGCTCCTTTCGCTCTCTGGTTAGGCCTTGGCCTTGGCGTTTTCCTCGGCGCGTTTCTTGAACTCCTTGAGGATGGCCTGCTCCTTCTTGTTCTTTTCCAGATACCCGGGGGTGGTCTGCCAGAACATGAGGGCGCCCAGGACGAGGAGGATCCAGCCGAAGACGAACTTGAACTGGTCGAGGGTGATCAGCTCCGTGAGCTTTGGCCCGATGAAGCCGCCTGCGGCCATGGCGAGGCCCATGATCACGCCCAGCTTCCAGCTGATGAACTTGATCTTGGAGTAGTTGTAGATGCCCGAGCCCTGGGAGAAGAGCACCGTGGGGGTGACGGTGCCGGCCACCACGGTGTGGGGCAGCACGGGCCAGATGGAGAGCAGGATGGGGTTGAGCAGGAAGCCGCCGCCCGCGCCCATGAGCACGCCGAACACGCCGATGGCCAGGGTGAGCAGGAAGGGCCAGAAGACGTTCATGGAGGTGCCGGCGTTCTCCATGTAGAGCACGGGGAAGGCGATGGAGTTCTCCACCACGGCGGGGGCGCTCTTCTCTTTGTCGGCGTAGGCCACGATGTTGTACTTGCCGGGGGCGCTTCCGTCGGGGATCTTCACCACGGCGGAGAAAGCGCCGTCGGGGGCCACGTCCACGGTGGCGGCGAGCAGCTTACCCTTGGAGCGGAAGCGGGCCTTCACCAGCTGCATGGAGCGGCGCTTGGTCTCCTGGGCGTCCAGCTTGGGCAGGGGCTCGCCGCGCGAACCCAGGATGGAGGCCATGATGGTGGACTGGAAAGCGTCGATGGCCACCTTGGCCGGGACGTTGTAGGCCACATCCGCGCCGAGTTCCTTGAGCACGACTGAATACTGGAACTTGGGACCCGACCCCGCGACCTTGGAGAGGGCTTCGGCTTTGTCCTTGGGCAGGTAGATCTGGTAGAAGGCGGGCAGGCCTTCGGTGAGGTAGAGCTTGTAGGGAGGCGGAGTTTCGGGGTTGGGCTTGGCGCTGTCGAAGAACACCGAGCGCACCTTGTTGTCGTTCCAGACCTCAAGGTAGACGCCCTTGCCCGCGGGGGCCTTGCCGGTCACCTTGATGTCGCCGCCGTTCTTCAGGGCGGTCTTGTCCACGTTCAGGGTGATCGAGCCCGCTGCGGGGGCCGCGGCGGCGGCAGGGGCCTGGGCGGGGTCTGCCGCCTTGTCCTGGGCCTGACCGAAGGGCACGTAATACGACGCCATGACCAGGCACAGCATCACCATCGCCACAATCGCACGTTTTCTCGACATCGCTAGCGTCTCCTTGTGTCCACGGTTCCCGCGCCGGGGCGCGGCCTCACACTCGCCAAGGGGCTAGAGCCCCCCTTCCTCCAACTGGTGCTTCAAAAGCTTCTCGCCCCACGAGGCCCGCACCGAGCGCGAGGCCACGTTGGGCCGCACGAATTCCAGGGCGTGGGCGCAGCAGCCCGTCACGCACGCGGGGTTCTTTCCGGCGTCGAGCCGGTCGCGGCAGAAATCGCACTTGATGGCCTTGCCCGAGGCCTCGTCCCACTGGGGCACGTTCCACGGACAGGCGATGATGCAGGCCTTGCAGCCCACGCAGAGCTTGGTCTGCACGAAGACGATGCCGTCCTTCTCGCGCCGCGTCATGGCCCCGGTGGGGCAGGCGGAGACGCACCAGGGCTCCTCGCAATGGAAGCAGGGCATGAACAGGCTCATGATCCTGGGCTTGCCCGCCTTGTTCACCGGCCCCACGCTGACCAGCTGGCCGAGCCTGGCGCCCAGGGGCACCCTGTTCTTGGACTTGCAGTGCACCTCGCAGGCCTTGCAGCTGATGCAGCGTTTGGCGTCGGTCTTGATATAGTAGAGGCTCATGCTTACCCCCGCGGCCCGAAGCCGCCTTGGCTGTTTTCCGCCGGAAGCCCCCGGGGCGGCCCGGTCGTCCCGACGCGCCCCCGCGCGTGGTCCGTTTCGGCCCTGGCGGTTGATGCTATCGATTCTGTCTATCGATCTCCTTGAGAATCAAAAAAACAGTCGATACACCTTAGAAGTATTACACCCCGGAAAGAAAAGCGCAACTGCTTCTCTTCATGTGAGAAACTTTTCCAGCCCATCCGGTGGCCTCGCCTCGGCGCCTGCCTGGTTCGGCAAGTGCTCCGGGGGCGTTTCCGGCTGCGCCCGGTTCCGTCGGGCAGACCCCGCGGCCGGCGTCCGCTTCGCCGTCCGGAAGGGCGACATGGAGGTCGCTTCGCCGGCAACATGCTGCAACAATGAGCTTTTCAAGGATTCACAGAAAGCAGCGCACCTTTCCGCTCTCCTTCCGGACAAGCCATCGCGGCCTGAAAATCACACCGCAACAGTATGGATTGTTCTCTTCCAGAGTGCGCCCCGACCCAATACGGTCTATTCACCGTCACGACAAGCCATGTTATTATTATCCCAAGCGCCGCGCCGTCTTGTCATGATTTTTCGGAACTGTTACGGAGCGGGGCAGCGGTTGGATGCATCCGCTCTTGCAACCGCGCACCCCAGATTGTTCCAACCGCGATTCAGCCAGGAGGCGTTCATGTCCAAGAAGGAAGTCTTCAGCGTCTGCGGCATGTGCACCGTGCGCTGCCCCATTCTGGTGGACGTGGAAGACGGCGAGGTCCGTTTCATCCAGGGCAACCCCAACTCCCCGCTCAAGGGCGCGCTCTGCGCGCGCGGAGCGGCGGGGCCGGCCCTTGAAGCCGACGCCGAACGTCCGCAGCACCCCATGATCCGCACCGGAGCGCGCGGCGAAGGCAAATGGGCCCGCGTAAGCTGGGACGAAGCCCTCGACCACGTGGCCGGCAAGCTCAAGGAACTCATGGAGCGCCACGGACCGCGCACCGTCCTCTTCTCCGACCGTGGCGGTCCCTTCGTGGACCTGCACCAGGGCTTCATGCGCGCCATCGGCTCGCCTAACTACTGCAACCACGACGTCTCCTGCGCCCGCAACGTGCAGCACGCCTGCCGCTCCGTGACAGGGCTGGCCCGTACCGATCTGGTGTACGACTATTCCAACGCCAAGCACATCGTGCTCCAGACGCGCAACATCTTCGAGGCCATCAACGTGGCCGAGGTCAACAGCGTGCTGGACGGCATCGCCAAGGGCGCGGAGCTTACCTGCATCGACATCCGCGCCACGGTCACGGCCTCCAAGGCGGACAACTTCTTTATGATCCGCCCCGGCACCGACTACGCCTTCAACCTGGCCGTGATCCACGAACTGCTCCACAAGGGCCTCTACGACAAGCACTACGCCGAACTCTGGATCAAGGACCTCGACCGCCTGCGCACCTTCGTGGAGCCCTATTCGCCCGAGTTCGCCGCCCGCGAGTGCGGCGTGGAGGCCAAGGCCATCGTGCAGCTGGCCAAGGACCTCTCCAAGGCCGCGCCCCACGTGATCTGGCACCCCGGCTGGATGACCGCCCGCTACAAGGACTCCTTCTACGTCAGCCGCACCGCCTACATCATCAACGCGCTGCTGGGCTCCATCGGGGCCAAGGGCGGCCTGCCCCTGGCCAGCACGCCCAAGGACGTGGGCCGCAAGGGCATCAAGAAGCTCGTGGACCTCTTCCCCAAGCCCGAGGAGAAGCGCGCCGACGGAGTGGGCTGGAAGCTCCCCGCCCACGACGCCGGGCCTGGCCTGCTCCACAAGGCCTTCGAGGCCATCGACACCGGCGACCCGTACCCCGTCTCGGCCTACATCGCCATGCGTCACGACCCCCTCATGGCCATGCCCGACCCCGACGCCATCCGCCGCATCTGGGACAAGCTGGACCTCCTGGTGGCCGTCACCTTCTCCTGGTCCGACACGGCCTGGTACGCCGACGTGGTGCTGCCCATGTCGCCTTATCTCTCGCGCGAGTCCATCATCGCCCAGAAGGGCGGCCTCAAACCCCAGTTCTTCTACCGCCAGCGCGCCCTTCAGCCCCGCTTCGAGACCCGCGCCGACTGGGAGATCCTCTCCGGCCTGGCCGAGCGCCTGGGCATCGAGGGCTTCGCCTTCAAGTCCATCGAGGACATCTGGAGCTACCAGCTCGACGGCACCGGCGTCTCCATGGCCGACCTGGACAAGAAGGGCTTCGTGGGCCTGGCCGCCGACCCCCGCTACCTCGGCGTGGAAGAGCTCAAGTTCGCCACGCCCTCGGGCAAGCTGGAGATGGTCAGTGAGAAGTGGGAGAAGGCCGGGTATGAGTCCCTGCCGGTCTACGTTTCGCCCGAGTCGCCCCCGGCGGGCAAGTTCCGCATCGCCTTCGGCCGCGTGGGCACCCACACCCAGGGCCACACCGTGAACAACCCGCTGCTCAATGAGCAGTTCCCCGAAAACACCCTGTGGATCAACACCGCCAAGGCCAAGGCCATGGAAATCAAGGACGGCGACACGGTGGTGGTCTCCTCCAACGGCCATTCGGGGCGCATCAAGGCCTTCGTCACCGAGTTCATCCATCCCGAGGCGGCCTTCATGGTGCACGGCTTCGGCCACCGCCTCCCCGTGGAGACCAGGGCCAACGGCAAGGGCGTCTCGGACAACGAGCTCATGCCCGGCGGCCTGGGCGTGGAGTCCGCCCCCGGAGGCGGCCTGGCCATGCAGGAGTTCTTCGTCTCCGTGCAGAAGGCCTAGCGATACGACATCGCATCACGAGGCCCGGACGGTTCTCCGTCCGGGCCTTTGCTGTCCGCGCAACGGACAACCCCGCGCTCAGCGCGGCCTGGAGCAGGGCGGCTCTGCCGCCCGTAAGCGGCTCCCGGAAACCCCGTCTTCGGGGTTTCCTCTGGGGAAGTAGCCCGGACGGTTCTCC